>JALYWD010000003.1 GCA_030852885.1 Chloroflexota bacterium
TGCGCTGGCTCGACGTTCGCCAACCCGCCGGGAGACTTCGCGGGGCGGCTGCTCGAAGCGTCCGGGCTCAAGGGCTTCTCGGTTGGCGGCGCCATGTTCTCGCCGAAGCATGCGAACTGGATCGTCAATGATGGCAACGCGACGGCAGCCGATGTTCGGGAACTGATCGTTACCGCCCAGGAACGGGTCCTCGCCGAGATGGGAGTAGAGTTGCGGCGAGAAGTCGAGTTCCTGGGCGTGGATTGAGGCGTGGCAAGGGAGTAGAGATTCATGACGGAACGGCGTCGCGGCAAGGTGCGAGTGGCCGTCCTCTTCGGTGGGCAGTCAGGCGAGCATGATGTTTCCCTGCGTTCGGCGCAGAACGTGATGGATGCTCTCGATCCCGACCGCTATGACATCGTTCCCATCGGCATTACGCGCGAGGGGCGATGGCTCAGCGGAGGAGACCCGTTCGCCGCACTGACGGCCACGTCACCGCTGTTCGCGCTCGGCGATGGCTCGGCCCCGGCTGCGCCGGGAGAGGTTCCCGACGAGAGCGGCCTCTCCGCGGTGTTCAGCGAGACAGTGGATGTCGTCATCCCGGTTCTGCATGGACCAATGGGCGAGGATGGCACGGTGCAGGGCATGCTGGAGCTGGCCGGTGTCCCCTACGTGGGCTCTGGTGTCCTGGGGTCGGCCTTGAGCATGGACAAGGCGATGGCCAAAACGGTGCTTGCGCAGGAGGGGCTGCCGCAGGCTCCCTGGCGGCTGGTCACACGCAAGGAGTGGGAGCAGAACCCCGACGCGGTCACGGCCTGGGTGGAGCACAGCCTCGGATTTCCCTGCTTCGTAAAGCCGTCCAACATGGGCTCGAGTGTCGGTGTGACCAAGGCGCACGATGCCACCGAATTTCCGGCTGCCATGCGCGAGGCAGGCCGTTGGGACCGCCGCATCGTCATCGAGAAGGCCGTCAACGCGCGAGAACTGGAAATTTCCGTGCTGGGGAACGATGAGCCGATTGCCTCAGTCGTCGGCGAAGTCGTCCCCAGCAACGAGTTCTACGACTACAACGCCAAGTATGTAGACGACAACTCGATGTTGATCGCCCCGGCAGAGATTGACCGGGATACGATGGTCCAGGTCCAGGAGTTGGCCATCGCGGCGTTTCGGGCGCTTGACCTGGCGGGCCTGGCGCGCGTGGACTTTTTCCTGGAGCGCGATACAGACCAGATCCTGATCAACGAGGCGAACACCATCCCCGGCTTCACTGCCATCAGCATGTACCCGCGTCTGTGGGAGGCAAGCGGCATGTCCAGGTCGGAACTGCTTGACCGGCTGGTGGGCCTGGCACTGGAGCGAGCCATGGAGCGGCGCACGGTCTAGGTGACCGTTCACTGCCCGATGTGTTCAGGCCCGGGGCAGGGCCGGTGTTATACTCCGGCCGGGAGTAGCTCTGCGGCTCGTGCTGATTTGTGCGTCTTGCTGAATGCTGCTGACACGTCAGCAGCCGGCGCGCCCCGCAGCGCCTTTCCGCAGCCGGAGTTGACAGCGCTGCCGTCTCCGCGATGGCCAGGCTTTTCCACTTCGGATGCACGGTTCCGGTCAGGATACTGACTCAGCGGCGGTTCGCTGAGCCCGCGGAAGTGTTCGCTTTCCGGGATTGGGGGAAGAAGGATGCAGTCCCACAACCAGGGGCCGGTGCGCGGCCAGCGGCGCCCACCCGAGGCGCAGCGAAACGGGTTGCAGCGCACCATGGCGGATTCCGCCGCGCCGTCGGATGACCCAGCGGAGAGTATTCCCGCTGAACCAGTGCGTGTCTCCGCGCCGATTCCGACTCCCGCCCCTGCCCCTGCCCCGAGCCCAGCGCGGTCTGCCAGCGCCCCGGCTCGTTTTGGCGACAACTGGGACGACCTGGTGCGCGAGACCTTCGCCAAGATCAAGGTCGTGGGTGTAGGTGGCGCGGGCGGCAATGCCGTCAACCGCATGATCGACGCGGGCGTTGACGGCATCGAGTTCGTTTCCGTCAACACCGATGCCCAGGCCCTGATGGGCAGCAAGGCGCCCATGTATGTCCGCATCGGCGACAAGCTGACCAAGGGGCTCGGCGCGGGTGGCCGCCCGGAAATTG
>JALYWD010000005.1 GCA_030852885.1 Chloroflexota bacterium
CGGTGCTCGTTCTCCAGCTCCACCATGAACATGGCGTTTGGCAGGGCGTCAATTACCTTGCCGTCAATGGTGATGGCGTCCGGGTTCTCGCGCCGGGTGCGCTCTTCGGTCGGGGGCGCGGCGGGAGTGGCAGAACGCACCGGCGGCTTGCGGTACTGTGACTTCTTTGGCTTCGGCAAATCTGATCTCCTCCAGTCAAAAGACGTTGTGAACCATGGCGGCGCGGTGGTCCCGGCCTGCTAGATCGATCCGCTCCGCTTCGCAGATACTGTAAGCATAGCGAAGCGGCGCAACATCTGGCGCTATGACGCCGTGACTGCCGTCTCGGTTTCAGCGCGACGACGTTCCTTCTGCGCGCGATAGCAGCTATCGCAATACACGGGCCGCGCTGGATCAGGGCGAAAATTCGTCTGCGCGATCTGCCCGCACCCCGCGCAGTCCGATTCAAACGTGCGCCGCTGCCGGCCTGGCGCGGAGCTTCGTGATTGCTCCGTCGTTGGCTCGGCCGCGATCACCAGGCCATCCTCGCGCGTACCGTCTGCCCAGGCCGGACGGCGTGGATCGCGCCCGTAGCGGCGCTGCAGCTCTCGGCCGTCCAGGTCGGCGCTGCTCTCGCTCTGCGCCGGAATCGACGCGCGCGAGGCGGCCGGGCCATCACGGCGTGGAGCACGCGGTGCGGATGACTGGGCCGGGCGGATGCCAAGGGAGGCCGTCGCTTCCTGCCCGGCGCGCGAACCAGCGGGCCGCGCCGGAGCATGCGCACGGGGCGAACGGGACGGAGTGGATCGGCCGTTGGCTGGCCGGGCCGCAGCCGGCGCGGCGGCGGCATGCTCGGCGGATGTTTCGTTGACGGCGGCGTGCGCGCCGCGCCAGGGTGCGCGCACCACCGGGCGGGTAAACCCGCGCTCCAGGCGCCGCCACTTCACGAGGTCCTCCGGGCCAAGCAGGGTAATTGCCTGACCCTGTCGCCCCATGCGGCCGGTGCGGCCGATGCGGTGCGTGAGAAGCTCCGGCGATTCCGGCAGCTCCACGTTGATGACCTGCTCCACGTGGCTGACATCCAGCCCGCGCGCGGCCACGTTGGTGGCAATCAGGATCGGCACCTGACCGTTGCGGAAGTCCTCCATGACGCGGTCTCGCGCGTTCTGGGACAGATTCCCCTGGAGCGCGGCCACCGGGAAGCCGGAGGCTTGCAGGCGGCGCGCCAGCTTGTTCACGCCGTGCTTGGTGCGGCCAAAGACGATGATCGAGCCATCGCCGCGTTCGTTGAGCAGTTCCTCCAGGATCTGCATCTTGTCGGCGCTGCCGATGTCGAACGCCGTGTGCTCGATCTGGGCCACCTCCCCTGGTTCCGGGGTGATGGTGACGGTCACTGGTTCGTTCAGGTGCTTGGTTGCGGTCTGCTTTACCCAGGCCGGGACCGTGGCAGAGAAGAGCGCCGTCTGGCGGTCTGGCGTGGTGCGGGCAATGATGCGCTCCACATCCGGAGCAAAGCCGCGGTCCAGCATTTCGTCCGCTTCATCCAGCACCAGGAAGCGCACGCGATCCAGCCAGAGCGCGCCCTGGTTCAGGAGGTCGAGCACGCGGCCGGGGGTGCCAACCACGACGTGGACGCCGCGCCGCAACTCATCACGCTGCGGGCCAAAGGAGCGGCCACCGGAGATCATCAGGGTCTTGATGCCGCGCCGGGCGCCAAGCTCCTCGACGACCTGGGCCACCTGGACCGCGAGTTCACGCGTGGGGGTGAGCACCAGGGCCTGCACGGCCTTGAGCCGGGGATCGACAACTTCGATCAACGGGAGGGCGAAGGCGAGCGTCTTGCCGGAGCCGGTACGGGCCTGGCCGATGACATCACGGCCATCCAGCATGAAGGGCAGAACCTCTGCCTGGATTGGGGTGGGGGACGTAATCCCCATGCCGGCCAGCACCTGCAACGATGCATTACCAAGCCGGAAATCGCCGAAAGTGGTTTCTTCCACGGCGACAGGTGTTTCGAGTTCGAGCGTAGTCAGAATAGATCCTCTCGAGCGACGCCACGATAATACGCGGGTGATCACGCTGATCATCCCACAGAGGGATACGGCTGAGCCGGTCAGTACGGCTCGGCGTTCCCCAGGCGTCGTCGATGGACGGGGAAAGAAGGCGTACTGGCGCGTGGCGAACCCACGCTCCCTATCGAGATGTAACTATACCATAAGCGCGGCGGCCGTGCGAGGGAAGACGGCCCGCAGGGCGTCTTCCCTCGCCAAAAGCAAAACGCCGACAAATCGTACGCTTGCGCGCTTGATCCATCGGCGTTTGCCGGACCAGTCAGGTCGGGGATTGCTCCCGTCGCTGTTTGGCTTGTGGTGAACGTACACCCTGCGTGCCTGAATGTCAATACTTCGGTCAAGTCAACATGGGGGAAGTGCTGGGTGGTCTCCTGTCCGACAGTGGCGATGGCCGGATTGCGGGTACGCCCGGCGGTGTCAGGTATGCTGCCCCTGGCGCAAGGAGCCCCTTCCTGCCTGCTCCTCTCCGGAGTCTGGATGCTTGCCATTCCTTACAATCAACAGGCATGCCAATGGTTCCCACGCAAATCTCTGTTGCCGACTTCGAAGCTACCAACCAACTGGAGCGCGCCGAGCTCATTGATGGAGAGATCGTCGAGATGACGCCTTCGTCGGATGGATCGTCCAGTATTGCCGCGCGCATCACCGTGCTGCTTGGCATGCACGTCCTGCCGAACAAGCTGGGCCGGCTCTACAGCGCCGATGGTGGGTTCGTGCTCTTCCCGGATCGGGAAACGGTGCGTGTGCCCGATGTCGCCTTCGTCCGCACCGAGCGGATGCCGCAGGGCGAGGCGCGCCGGCATTTCCCACGCCTGGCGCCGGACCTGGTGGTGGAAGTGCTCTCGCCGACCGACCGCGCCAGCGACGTGCTGTCCAAGGTGGCGATGTACCAGGAGGCGGGCGTGCCGCTGATCTGGCTGGTCGATCCCGACGCGCAGACCGTGACGGTGCTGGCCACGAATCTGGGCCCGGTTACGCGACGTGCCGGCGATACACTCTATGGCGGCAACATCCTGCCGGATTTCTCTATAGCCGTTGCCGATATCTTCGGGTGAGGGAAACAGAGACGGCGTTCTCTTCCTCCCTGAGCACTACGTAGGCTCCCGAGAGGGAGCTTCTGCGTTGCGTAAGCCCCGATGCTGATCCTACGGCGGAACGATGGTAAATGGGCTCGTGAATTCCCCGGCCGCTGGAGTCGCGGCTCCTTGCGCTCACGCGCCATCGGCGATGATCGCGGCAATGGCGGGCGCGGCGAAGCCCGCCGCGCCCGCCGCCTGATCAATGCGCGCCGGTTCAGGGTGAAGCCTGTGCGCTCGATTTCGGCAACTATTACTACAACGGCACATTGGTGACATCGTGGCCGAGGCGACGTTTCCAATGACTGCGGCGGGCGTCCGCCTGGCGTTTGCGTCGCCAGCGTGACCAGTGCAGCCGCTGCTGCCCTCGTTCAGCGTCCAGGAGCAGGAGACTGAGCAAGCGGCGCACCTCCGGGAGCGTCAGGGGGATCAGATCGGCCTCCCCCCTTTTTCGGCGGCCGCCGCGCGGGTCACGGCGAGGAAGGCATGCGCCAGCAGGCAGAGCGTGATATGCCGGTACCAGCCTTGCCAGGAACGCACCTCGTACTGATCCAGCCCAATGGCCTTGGCCCGCTGGAAGCCTTCCTCGATCACCCAGCGTGTGCCCGCCACCTGCGCCAGCTCGGCGACCGGGGTGTCTTCCCGGCCAAACGCCCGGTAATACGCGAACTCCTGTGGAGCACTGAGCGAGCGGCGCAGCAGCAGCCACTGCGCCCAGCCGTCTTCCGTCAGATACGGCAATCGGGCGCAGGCCCAGTCGGAGATCCGCGGACCCTTGCTGCCATTCCCGACCTCCAGGCGCTGCCAGCCATCCTCCGGGATCTGGTCACCCAGCGCCTCGATCCGCACCTGTCTGCCCCGATCCCAGATCGGGTGGGACCGCGCGACCGCCAGCACATACGGCCGCTGCTGCTCCTCCAGCCAGCGCCGCAGATCGCCATCATTGCCGTAGATTTCGTCCCCCGTGACCCACGCTGCCGGGACGTCGGCCGCAAAGGCCCGCGCCAGCATCATCTGCGCCAGATCCCCTTTGGTGGCGAAGCCCACCTCCGGCGGGATGCCGGCCACGTCCCGCCGCTCCGCGTCCTCGGCCCAGGCTTTGGGCAGATAGAGGGCGCGGTCCAGAAACGCCTGACCCTGCGGGCTGGCGTAGGCCAGAAACACCCCGATCTGGCTGTTCTCGATCCGGCCTGCGGTACCCGAGTACTGCCGCGCGACGCCCGCCGACTTGGTCCCCTTCTTCAGAAAGCCGGTCTCGTCCATGACCAGCACGGCTTCGGGATCACCCAGGTGCTCCACCACGTAGCTGCGCAGGTCGTCGCGCACCGCCTCGGCGTCCCACTGGGCGGTGCGCAGCAGGCGCTGCACCCCATCTGGGGCCATCTCCCCCAGCGCCTCGGCCAGTTGCCAGCCGTTGCGCCGCTCCACCGCTCCCAGCAACCCGGCCACGTACCGGCCCGCGCGCTGGCGCACTTCCGGCCGGGCAAAGCGTGGCGCGATGCGCTCCTGCAACACGGCCAGGTCGTCATGCCAGGCGGTGATCTGCTCCAGTGACACGGGCTCTGCAGGGATGGCGGGCATGGCGCAACTCCTCTCACGTCAGTCCAAGGAGTTTACCGAAACATCTGCCGTTGTAGTATTAGAGC
>JALYWD010000052.1 GCA_030852885.1 Chloroflexota bacterium
GTGGGGAGGCAAGCCTCCCCACCCCGGATGCTACTCCGGTCAACGACGTTCATTGACGAGAGCCGCTAACCTCCGTCCCCGCTCGGGTTTTCGCCAGGATCAATCCCCTTCAAATCGGACCGTTGCAGGTCGTAGCCATCTGGATCGGCGTTCGGGAAGCCGGCGCGCGTGATGTCATTTGCGCCGGACCCGGGTGACCCCGCGACGCTGGCATCGCCAGGCTCGTTCTCTCCTCCAGCCGTGGTGTCTACCCAGTTGATCGGCGGCTGGGATGGCTCTCGCTCCACGTCAGACATGGTTATGCCTTTCTTCTCGCCAGGGGAGGTTACCTTCCACCTGGAGGTTTCCAGTGCGACTCACACATTGCCGAGGGGCCCCGTGAGCACCAGGGCGTAGCCTCTACATTGCATGCCGTATACCAGCGTGAGGAACACCTCAGGCGTCGACCTTGTCGCGCCTATTTCTGGATACCTCCTTGTTTGGCACAGAGATTGCACTTTCGTCGCTCAACCGGCGAATCGTTCGCAAGGCGATTTCGTACTACCGGGATCGAACGCATGGAACCGGTATTGAGCGTCACTGCCACCCCGGCTGATCAATAGCGGTATTGCCGGGATGGCCTGCACAACATCACAACCAACGCTCTGCACCGCCGCGTCGCCGCTGTGCTTCTCCAGGTTGATGGCCTTGCGGCAGCACCAGGGCTCGCCCGTCTGACGCGACTGTTGCCCACCCAGCCACGACAGGCAACCGAGGGAACCCCATGGCGACCAGACACCTCATGCTTCCCGGATCGGAATCCGGTACAACCCATCCCGGGACGCTGACGTTCATCGGAAACGCGACGGTACTCCTCGACATTGGCGGCATCACGATCCTGACCGACCCGACCTTCATCCACAAGCACCAGCAGACCTGGCTCGGGGGTGGCTTGCACACAACGCGGCTCACGGATCCGGCCATGGAACTGGCGGATCTGCCGCCGCTCGACCTGATCCTGCTCTCGCACTTCCACGGTGATCACTTTGACGAGGTAGCCGAACGGGACCTCGATCACACGCTGCCGATCGTGACGACACCGCAGTCAGCACGGGAGCTGGCTGAGCGAGGATTCACGCAATGCGTGCCGCTGGACCTGTGGGAAACGCTTGATGTCTCGAAAGGGGACACCCAGATCCGCATCACGGCGACGCCTGCCAGGCACGGACCACCAATCGTGGATCTGGTCCTGCCGGATGTCATGGGCAGCTTGTTGGAGATCACGCGCCGGGGCACGGAGATGCTTCGCCTTTACATCACGGGTGACACGCTGA
The DNA here is from genome assembly GCA_030852885.1 of Chloroflexota bacterium. Lineage (GTDB taxonomy): Bacteria > Chloroflexota > Chloroflexia > Thermomicrobiales > UBA6265 > JACCXM01. Next base: position 1,314 of record JALYWD010000052.1, read on the forward strand.
TCATCGACGAGTTGCAGGAGATTCCCCGGCGGTTCCCCGATATCGATCTTGCGCTGCTCCATCTCGGCGGAACGCGCGTACTCGGCATCCTGGTCAGTATGGACGCCGCGCAGGGTGTCGAGGCCATGCGCATCGTCGATCCGGCCCTGGCCATACCCGTTCATTACAACGACTACGACGTCTTCACGTCCTCACTGGAGGAGTTCCTGCAGGCCGCGCAGGAGGCAGGCTTGCGCGAGCGGGTTCATGTCCTGCGCCACGGGGATCGTTATGACTTCCCCTTCCAGGTGTGACGAATTCCGCAAATCAGTCGTGCAGGGACACGCCGCATCGCATTGCGACGAACCGCTACTCTAGCCAGTCCTGAACCCCGGAGGCAGCGGCCTGATATTGGGCGCCGTCTTCGGGCGACGAGCCGGGGAAGCGGCCGTCCAGGATTCACGCAACTCGTTGCCGCATCTCGGGCAGAGGCGCCTTTCACTTGCAGCCCAGCCCCACGAGGGTTGGAAATAGCCCGCCCAGGCTTCCCCTTGACCCTGACGCAACGTCAGGCCGTACTCTCGTGGCATGGAGCGAGCGATGGGCCAGGGATACCGGGTTGGGGAGGTAGCGGAGCTGACCGGCGTTTCCGTCCGCACCCTGCACCACTACGACCGCATCGGACTGCTGCAGCCGCGGCGGCGCACGGCTGCCGGCTACCGCCTTTACGGCGAACAGGAATTGCTGCGGCTGCAGCAGATCCTGACGCTGCGGTACCTGGGATTTTCCCTGACGCGTATCGGCGAACTCCTGGATCGTCCCAATTTCGACCTCGCGGCGTCGCTGCGCGTGCAGGAGCGCGTGCTGCGGGAGCGGATGATCGAACTCGAAGGCATTGCGACCGTGCTGGGTGAACTGGTCACGGCGTACTGGCGAGACGGCGCCTGGAATTGGGACCTCGTTATTCACGCGTCAGAGGCGGTGGCAACCGGCCTGGCGCAGCAGGAGCATACGATGAGTGAATTGTTCACGCCGGAGCAACTCCAGCAGTTCGCGGAGTTGGCGGAGCGCACTCCAGCCGAGGAGATGGCGGCGATCCAGGATGGCTGGGCCGCCCTCCTGCCAGAGGTGCGCGCCAGCTACGACCTCGATCCGGCCAGCCCGGAGGCGCTGGCGCTGGCAGAACGCTGGGACGCGCTGACCGCGCGCACCATGCGCGCTTATGAATCTTCGCCCGAACTGGTCACCGCCTTGCGGGAGAACTACGCGAAGGGCGCCTTCGAGGGCAACACCGGCGCGCCACAGGCAGCCGACTTCGCGTTCCTGGAGCGGATTCGCGCCGCGCGTGGCTAAAGCTGGTTGCATGGGCCAGGTCGGTGTTGCTACCGGCCTGGCCCGTGGCACACCTACCCCAGGGGTCGTCCCGGCTGATACTGGAACCATGCAGCGTGCCGCGAATCCCGACGGTCCAGGGCTCATTGTTCTCCGAAGCCAGGCATGGCTCATGCTGGGAATCGAACAGTCGCTGGTCCCTGGAGGCGTGCATGCGTGACCGGCGTAGCGATCGTGATCCTGAGATGGCCCCGAACTGGCAGCGAATTGCCCAGCAGCAGGACCAGCGCCAGTGGGCGCCGCCAGCGCGGCCATGGCTCATACGGCAGACGTGGCAAGATCTCCTCTTCGCCCACTGGCCGGTCTCATCGGCCATGCTGCGCCCGCTCATTCCGGCACAACTCGCACTGGAGACCTTCGGCGGTGACGCCTGGGTCGGGGTTGTGCCATTCGACCTGAGCAGCCTTTCGGTGCGGCCCACGCCGCACCGGCTGCGCCTCGCCTTCCCTGAGCTGAACGTCCGTACCTACGTTACCGTGCAGGACAAGCCGGGCGTGTGGTTCTTCAGTCTCGATGCCGCCAGTCTCCTGGCTGTTCTCGGCGCCCGGGCGGCCTTTCACCTTCCCTACTACTGGGCAGCCATGCAGATGTCTGAACAGGATGGGTGGATCACCTACCGCAGTCAGCGGCGCGGTAGCAGCACCGCGCGCTTTGCCGGGCGCTATCGCCCCACCGGGCCGGCCTTCGTCAGCGCTCCAGAGAGTCTGGAACGCTGGTTGACCGCGCGCTACTGCCTCTATGCCGCCAGCCGCGCCGGGCACATCCTGCGCGCGGATATCAACCACGATCCGTGGCAACTGCAATCCGCCGAGGCGGAGATCACGGAGAACACCATGGCGTCCGCCCAGGGAATTACCCTGAGCGGATCGCCGATCCTGCATTTCGCGCGCCGGACGGATATGGTCAACTGGGCGCCGGAGCGCGTGACCTGAACGGAGGCACCCGGCGTCCATTGCCGGGTGCCTTGGTTGCATCGCCTGGCCTCAAGCCGCCGCGAGTGGGGTAGCCACCGGCAGCGAGACCGGCGTGGCGGCTGGCATCGGGACTGGCGTGGCGGACGATGGCACGTAGTCATCCGTGTGTCGCGTGATCCAGTCGATGATGATCGGGAGCAGGTCCGGGGTGAACTCCGGGGGCAGGGTGGCGTACTCGCTCAGGGCTCCGCTGCCGGCAGCCTGGAAGAGGTGATTGGCATCCGGGAGCACGACCACGGTCACGTCTTTGTTGCCCCTGTGCGTCAGGGCTTCCAGGAGCGGCGCGGCGTTCTGGGTGGCGTCCACCTGCTTGTCCTTCCCGCCAAAGATGGCCAACACCGGGACCGTGGTCCTGGCCCAGTCCGGGGCGGGGTCGTACTCCAGCAGCGCCCTCACCGACGGGGCCTGCAACTGGCTCGCCTGCTGTGCCGCAAGGGTGCGGGCATACGATTCAAGGTCGCCGATGGCGTCCTGTTGCTCCTGCGGCAGGGATGCGGCCTGGGCCAGTGCCGCGTTGTAGATTGCTTCTTCCAGCGCTTCCGGATCATCCAGCAGCGTGGCAACCTGCGTCATGAGGTCAACCTGCGCCTGGGCTTCTTCTGGCGTGGCGCCCTCGGCTTCCAGCAGCAGCCGGGTTTGCAGGAGCAGGACATCTTTGCCCGAGACACCGAGCCCGGCCAGGCTGACGATGAAATCGAGATCGGAATTGCGCGCGCCCAGGATGGCCGCGATGGCGCCGCCTTCGCTGTGGCCGATGAGGCCGATGTGATCCTGGTCGATATCGCCACGGGTGGTGAGGTAGGTAATGGCGGCTTCGGCGTCGTCCGCGAAATCGTTGAGATCGCTGGCGGCGAAATCGCCGGTTGATTCGCCGACGCCGCGATCGTCGTAGCGCAGCACGGCGATGCCGGTGGGGGTCAGCGCGTTCGCCAGCAGTTCGAACGGGCGGATGGCGATGTCGCCGCCAAGGTACTCGTCGCGATCCTGCGGACCACTCCCGGACACCAGGACGACGGCCGGGTACGGGCCTGGCCCATCTGGCAGCGAGAGCGTGCCCGCCAGCGTGACATCGCCGTTGGTGAAGGTGACCTCCTCGGTGGCATAGGGCGTGGGAGTCGCCTGCCGCTCGATGGGCGTGAACGCATCCAGGGCGGGCACGAAGACGCGCTCACGCAGGGCGGCAGACTATGCCTCCGGCGCCTGGAGCAGCACCAGGTAGGTGGTGTTTTGCTGGTTGGCCAGCGCGAGGTCTACGACATAGGTTTTCTCGCCGAGCTGCACATCCACCTGGTAGAGCGTCCACTCCAACGCCGCGCCCTGGTGAGCGCCAGTGCTTGCCGGCGGCTCCGTGAGCAGGAGCTGCGGCATGAGCGCGGTCATCATGGCGTCGGGAGGGACCGGCGCTGTCTGCTGGGCGAGCACGACCTCGCCGGTCCCATCCGGGCTGAAGAGGCCGTTCCCCAGG
>JALYWD010000081.1 GCA_030852885.1 Chloroflexota bacterium
TGGCCCAACGAGGTCGCTGATGTAGACCGCGTGGTCGATCATCTGCTCCAGGGTGGGTGGGTCATCTGGAGCGACGAAGGCGGGGAAGCCGCAGAGCCCGATGGCGCCGCCGCTGGCGGCGATAGCGCGGATCTGCTCGTCGCTCAGGTTGCGGGCGCTGTCGTGGACGCCCCGGGCGTTGGCGTGGGTGGCGACCACCGGCCCACTGGCCAGGGAGAGCGCCTCCAGGCTGGTGCGTTCGCCAACGTGCGAGACATCGATCACCACCCGCCGCTCATCGAGCCGGCGCACCACCTTGCGCCCGAAGTTGCTCAATCCGGCGTTCTCGTCCTCCAGGCAGCCATCGCCGATGAAGTTGCGGGCGTTGTAGGTGAGCTGCATCACGCGCACGCCCAGTGCGTGGTAGGCATCGATGAGATCGACATCCTGCTCAATAGGGTTGCCGCCCTGGAAGTGCAGCCCGACCGCCAGCACACCATCCTGCTTCGCGGCGCGGAACTCTGCGACAGTCGTGCAGAGGCGAAAGGGGAGGGTGTTGCCGTTCGCCAGCGCGTGCCAAGCGGCGAGCGCGCTGACGGCGTAGTGACAATCCTCCAGCGAGGCGACCGTGGTCAGGATGGCATCGACGCCGCCATCCCGCAGGTCTGGCAGGTAGCGCGGCAGCAGGCGCGCGTTCACCAGCGGGACAGCGGCATCCAGGTAGAACGCGTCCCGGTGCAGGGTGGCAGCGCCGGCGCCCGGCGATTCAAGGACCACATCGTCTCCTAGCGTGACCGCTGTAGCAGCGGATCAACGGCATCACGCAGGGCATCGCCCAGCACGTTGAACGAGAGCAGGGTCAGGCCGATCGTGAGGGCCGGGGCCAGCATCAGCCAGGGGAAGGAGCGGATGGAGGCCACGCCGTCCGCGATCATGATTCCCCAGCTCGGGGTGGGCGGCTGCACGCCGAGGCCGATGAAGCTCAACCCCGCCTCCAGCAAGATGGCGTTCGGGATCGCCAGCGTTGCCGCCACGATCAGCGGCGCCAGCGTGTTCGGCAGCAGGTGCGTGCGCATGATGAAGCCCGGCGTTGCGCCCGAGCCGCGCGAGGCCAGCACGTAGTCCTGGTGTTTCAGCGAGAGCAACTGCGCCCGCACCAGGCGGGCGGTGGTGAGCCAGCTTGTCAGGCCCAGGGCCAGGAAGACAGGGAAGAGGCCGTTGCTGGCGCGGTCGATGGCCGCAATGGCCGCCACCACACCGGTGGGCTCGTCGCCGATCTGCCCGCGTAGTAGCGCGCTGACCAGGATGACGAACAGTAGATCAGGAAACGCATACATGGAATCCACGAAGCGCATGATCAGGCTATCGACCTGGCCGCCGGCGTACCCCGCGATGGCCCCAACCGTGATCCCGATGATCAGCGTCAGCACGGTGGCCGCGAACGCTACGGTCATGGAGACGCGCGCGCCGTAGGCGAGGCGGGAGAGGACATCTCGCCCCAGTTGGTCGCCACCCATCAGATGCTCGCTGGAGGGCGGCGCGTTGCGGATCTTGTAGTCCTGGGCGTCGTAAGTGTCCGGCAGCGCCGTGGCGAAGATGGCCGCCAGGATGACGATGGTCAGGATGAGCAGGCTGGCGATGGCGGCTGGATTCCCCCGGATGCCGCGCACGATCTGCCAGCCCAGGCTGTTTCGCCGTGGCTCCAGGCGCGGCTGCGCCGTCAGGATCGGGTCGTCGTCAGGCGTCATAGTGGATGCGGGGATCGAGCACGGCGTAGGAGACATCGACCAGGATGTTCACCACCAGCACCACGGCGGCGTAGAGGAGCGTGGTGCCGATGATCACCGGGTAGTCGCGCGCCGCAACAGATATCACGAAGTAGCGGCCCAGGCCCGGCACTCCGGCGATGGTCTCCACAAAGAAGGAGCCCATCAGCACGTAGGAGAAGTAGACGCCCGCCACGGTGATGACCGGGATCAGGGCGTTGCGCGCCATGTGCCCACCCACCACCGCTCTCTCGGAGAGCCCCTTGGCGCGGGCGGTGCGCACGTAATCGCGATGCAGCTCCTCGATCATGCTGGCCCGGAAGTAGCGCGTGAGCGCGGCCAGCGGCGCCAGCGAGAGGCCGATGATCGGCACGATGGAGCTGGGCGTGAACAGGCCGTCCCAGCCGATGGTGGGTACCCAACCCAGCTTGACTCCCAGCACCACGATGCCGACCGAGGCCACGACGTACGACGGCAGCGAGATACCGAGCGTGGTCAGGGAAACGATGGTCCAGTCCAGCCAGGTGCCACGGCGCAGCGCGGCCAGCCCGCCCAGCGGCAGGGCGATGAGTAGTGCCAGCACCATAGCCGCCACGCCCAGTTGCAGCGAGACTGGCAGGAACTCCTGGATGATCTGCGCCACGCTCTGGGAGCGGCTGCGGTATGACGGCCCGAAATCCCCGCGCAGGGCGTTGCCGAGGTAGGTCAGGTATTGCTCGGGCAGGGACTTGTCCAGGTTGTATTTCTGGTTCAGGTTCTCCTGCACCTGCGGCGGCACCGGGCGCTCGCCCAGCATGTCCCACGGGCTGCCCGGCGTGGCGTGCGCGATGAAGAAGACCACGGTGTAGACGAGCAGCAGCGTGGGCACGATGGCCATGGCGCGGCGCGCCACATAGCGCAGCATGAGGGGTCAGCTTCCCATCGCATGATGGCCGGGAGCGGTCGTCCGCTCCCGGCCAGAAATGCCTACGGCTGGGTAATGGTGGCGTCGGTGATGTAGAAGAGGCCAAGCACCGGGGTGTGTCCCAGGCCCTGCAGCCACGGCTTCCGCAACTGGATGTCCGTCGGGTAGTAGGCCGGGATGGCCGGTACTTCCGCCTCCAGGATGGAGTCTGCCTGGGTGAAGAGGTCGGCGCGCTTCGCCTCGTCCAGCTCGAAGGCGGCCTGGTTTACCAGGTCCAGGAACTCCTCGTTCGTGAAGTGCATGTTGCGGTAGTCGTCGACAAAGACTTCCTTGTACCAGTTGTTGGGATCGATGTAGTCGGAGTACCAGCCGTTGATGCCGATGTCGTACGGCTCCTCCTTGCGGGCATTGACCCAGGAGCGATAGGCGTTCTCTTCCATCACCTCGACCTGGCCGGTGACGCCCAGGTTCTCCTTCCACATCTGCTGGATCAGCTCCGCCAGGT
>JALYWD010000085.1 GCA_030852885.1 Chloroflexota bacterium
CAACCTGGAGAAGATCCTGGTCCAGTTTGACCGGCACCTCGACTTCGAGGGTGGCCGCTTCGGGGATAATCCGCCGGCGATCCTCATCAACAACGCGGACTGGCTGCTGGAGCTGCGCTACATTCCGTTCCTGCGCGATATCGGCCGTCACTTCTCCGTGAATGAAATGCTGACGGCGGAGACCTACCGCACCCGCCTGGAAACCACGGGCCTGAACTTCGTGGAGTTCAACTACCGGCTGGTCCAGGCGTACGACTTCCTGCACCTCTTCCGCACCGAAGGCTGCACGCTGCAACTCGGCGGCTCCGACCAGTGGGGCAATATCGTGGCCGGCGTCGAACTGGTGCGTAAGGCGGACGGCGGCCACGCGTTCGCCCTGGTCTCCCCCCTGCTGACCACTGCCTCCGGGCAGAAGATGGGCAAGACCGAGGGCAACTCCGTCTGGCTGGATGGCACGCTCACCCCGCCGTTCGACTTCTACCAGTACTGGGTGAATGTCGATGACGCCGACGTGGAGAAGCTGCTCCGGCTCTACACCTTCTTGCCAGACTCCCGGATCGCGGAACTGACGGCAGCCGGTGGCGCGGCGCTGCGCGAAGCCAAGCAGGTGCTGGCGCAAGAAGTCACGCGCCTCTCCCACGGTGAGGAAGCCCTGGCGCAAGCCGAGGCCGCATCGCGCGCGCTCTTCGCCGGTGAGCCGGATGCCGATGACCCCAACATCCCGACCACCGAGATCGCCGCCTCGGACCTGGAAGGCATGACGCTGGCGGATCTCTTTACCCGCGCGGGGCTGGTCGTCTCCCGAGGCGAGGCGCGGCGCAAGGCCACGGAAGGCGCACTCTCCATCAACGGGGAACGCGTGACTGATGTGGACGCCATCTTCACGCCGGATGCAGCGAGCGCCCTGCTCCGCTTTGGCAAGAAGCGCTACCGGCGGGTCGTGATCGGCGACTAGCCGCCGATCACCGGCAAGGAGCGACGGAGCGCGTCGATATCCGGGACGATGAGCAGCAGACCAGTCAGCAGCAACAGATCACCGGCCAGGAGTACAACCACGAGGGCGAGCGGCCCCGCCGCTCCGCCCTGGCGCAGCAGGCTGCCCATGCCGAGCAGATTCGCGCTGGCCGCGACAAAGATCAGCCAGCAGATGGCGACCAGCACCCCGCCCAGGATCTGGGACTGGCTGAGCGGGATGCCCAACCAGATCACCACGGCCAGGTTGAGGATGGCCAGCAGCAACCCGGGCAGCAGCAACAACGAGACCAGGCCCCAGGCGCTGCTCGCCGCACGCGCCTGCCGGGCCATACGCGCAGGCCGGCGCTGGTGGGGCCAGGCGCCCTCGGTCGCCGTTTCCACGGACTGAATGGTGAAGACCAGCGCGATGCACAACGCCAGCAACAGCCAGAGACGGCTATCCGCGAGTTCGAGAATCTCGCGCAGCTCGTCCAATGACACCCTGTTCCCCTCCGGTAGCTCGCGGCGGCGCCGCGCCGGGAGCGTAGCACAGGGTGGCAGCCAACCTGACCGGGCGCGCCACTTGCGTAGCAGTGTCCCATGAGCAGAGACTGCGAGGCCACGTTTCAGATTGGAGCCGAAGGACCGCCGGGTGCCGCCGCGCTCCTGCTGCATGGGTATTTGGGCACACCGCGTGATTTGCGCCCATTAGGAGAAGCGCTCGCGGCAGCGGGCGTGACCACTCGCGCCGAACTGCTCCCCGGCTTCGGTGAGGCAGGCAGGCCGCAGTTGCGCCGGGTCCGGGCGGAAGACTGGCTGGATGCGGCCCGGGCCGCCTGGCTGGATGTGACGAGGGATGCTGCGCACCGCACCCTGGTGGGGTTCTCCATGGGCGGCGCGCTGGCCCTCGCGTTGGCCGCGGACCCGGAGGTCCGCCCGGACGCGCTCGTGCTCCTCGCCCCGTACTGGCGCATGGCGGATCGCCGGGCGGCGCTGCTGCCCGTTGCGCACTACGTCATGCCCAGGTTTCAGCCGTTCGGGAAGCTGGACTTCTCGGACCCGGAAACGCGCCTGAAACTGGCTGAAACAGCGCCGGACGTCGATCTGGATGACCCTGTGGTGCAGCACAGCTTCCAGGAGGAGATCACTGTCCCGACGCACTCGCTGTACCAGTTACGCCGTCTCGGCCAGCGCGCCAGCCGCTCCCGGTTGGCCCCGCAAACCTCCCGGGTTATCGTGCAGGGCCTGGAAGACCCCACGACCCTGCCGCGGGACTCCCGCGATCTCTCCCGCATGATCGGCGCTCGCCTGATCGAGGTGCCCGCCGACCACATGCTGGTCGATCACACCGCACCGGCCTGGGAGCGCGTGCGGGACGCGGTGATCAGCCGGGCTGTGGGCGCAGCGACCTGAGGTAGCGACAGAATCCGAGTCGCGGGCCGTGTGCCCTGATTCAGCATGAGGGCATAGACGTGGCCCGACCTGTCACGTGTGGAGGGAGTAACCAGAGTTCACGAGTTGCGCAAGGCGTGACTCGCGCCTGATGGATCCTGCAAGAATGCTGGGTCCGCCAGGCAGCGGCGCCAATCCTCGCGCTGCCTCAGATTCCAAAGCTGTGATTGATCTCGCCAAGAATGTGATTGACACCATATGCGAGTCCCGCTTCGGCAGAAGGATTGTTGACATTCACCGGTGCGGAAATAGTGACGCGAATCAACAGTGATCCAATCTGTTTATACGTCGTGTACTCCGAACCTCCGTTCACCACGCCCGTCACTGATCGGGTAATTGTGTATGTACGAGGATCGGCCCAGGAAGGAACCTCTCGCAGTCCCAGCGCCGCGGATCGCGTCTCAAGAAAGAATGGGAGTGCAAGGATCGCACCGTGCTCTGAATCGAACCTGTAATAACTCAACTGCACCGTTTCCGAGCCTTGAACATACGTACGATAGACGGTCTCCCGCCAACCCCAGGCATCCAGACGTATCGCCGTATCCTTCGGGTCAGCAAAGGTTGCTGCCAACTCCTCAAGCGTTCGTGTGCCGGTCTCTTTCACGACGAACCCCGGGCCAACGGCCTCCGCCGGTAGCAGCATGTCCACGACTCGGCCCGCACAGCCACATGCCTGGGCGGGAACTACAAGACCGATGCCCACCACCACGACGGCAAGGAAAGCCCGAAACACCTGAATCATCACCAGTTCCTTCACCCAGGCCGACGGCGCCAAGGCAACATGTCGATGCCGCCCCGTTAGCGCGCGTACCCGGCCTCGCGCAAAATGGCCAACTCGCGGTCGCCCCGCTCCTGCAATGCCGCCATCCACTTTTCCCGATACGGCTCCAATGTCTCGGCAATCACCTGCGCCACCGCCAGGTTGCGATACCACTTGCGGTCTGAAGGCACTACGTACCAGGGGGCATCCTCGGTGGCCGTCGCCGCAATTGCCCGCTGATAGGCGTCGATGTATTCGTCCCAGGATTGCCGCTCCTGCCAGTCGCCCAGCGAGAGCTTCCATGACTTGGTGACATCCTCCTGCCGGGCCAGGAGCCGCGTTGCCTGCTCTTCCTTGCTGATGTAGAGGAAGAACTTGAGCACTATGGTGCGCGACTGCGTCAACAGCAACTCGAAATCGTTGATATGCGGGTAGCGCGTCTCGACCACCGCTTCTGAAACGATCCCCTTCACCCGCTCGACGAGCACCGCTTCGTAATAGGAGCGATTGAAGACCGCGATCATGGAGGTGGCGGGCGCGTGAAGCTGGTGGCGCCAGAGGAAGTCGTGGGCTTGCTCCTCGGCGGTCGGCACCTTGAACGCCCAGACCTGGATGCCCTGGGCATCCACCTTGTCCAGGACCTTGCGGATCACGCCATCCTTGCCGGAGGTATCCATGCCCTGGAGCACGATGAGCACGGCATTCGCGTCGGCGGCGTAGAGCAGGCTCTGCAGGTCCCCGATCTGCTTGACCAGGCTGTCCAGCTCGGCCTCGGCGGTTTCGCGGTCGGCTGCTGGATCGCCGAGGGTACTGATCTCGTGCAGATCGAACGGCTCACTGCCGTCAAAGCGACGTGCGTACCCCACCCGGTTCCTCCCCCATGCGTTTACGCCCGGATAGCATTTTGCCATGACGATCAGAACCTGCAGCAGGGCTGCGGCTCAGGTCTGGTTCAGGGTACGCAACTGGGGTGGGGAGAGTGTGACGCTGGCTCAGGAGAGGCGAACGCCCTCCAGGCTCAGGAGGTGTTCCTTGATGTTCAGCCCGCCTGTGTAGCCGCCTAATGACGCATCAGAGCGGATCACGCGGTGGCAGGGAACGATGACGGGGATGGGATTGCGACCGAGCGCGTTGCCGACCGCGCGCGTGGCCTTGGGGTTGCCGATCCGCCGCGCAATCCCGGCGTACGTATCGACATGGCCGAAAGGGACGGAGGCCGTTGCCTCCAGGACCGCGCGTTGAAATGGGGGCATGTGCCCCCAGTCCAGCGGTACATCAAATTGCGAGCGGTGGCCACCGAAATACTCCTCAAGCTCGTCAGCGGTACGCTTGAGGGTCTGCTGCGTGGCCAGGGGAGCCTCGCCGAAGCTGGTAAGTTGCACCGGATCGCCCCCGGCATCCTTGATCTTCTGCACAAACTCGGCGTCCGAATGCGAACGCCCGAACTCGATTTCGCGCAGCCCCTCGTCGGTCGCGGCAAGGATCAGATCGCCGAGGGGGCTGGACACACGGGTAAACCAGACGATATCCCGCTTCGGCAGGGTCAGCAGCGGTGGCACGCAGGCCGATTCGGGAACCGCGCAACACGCGCCCAGCACATTATCGACCTTCTCATAGCAGGACATCTCGTTGCGACAATAGCCACATTCCGCCACATGGTGCTGGAGCCACACTTCGTCCTTGACGCAGAGGTCTCCAATTGCGTGAGCCGGCATGGCTGCCAGGGCGATATCACAGGGATCATCTGCACCAGCAGCAGCTTCTGCGAGCCGCGGAGGCTCGTGTCCGGGGGTGGCTACAACATTGGTCGCCATGGCTACTGATTCCTTCCCGGACTGATCATATTCCTCACATCCTGTCGCCGAAGCGATCACGCAGCTTGCGCAACGCTTCGTGGACGCTACGCCGGGCGGCATCCTCAGAACAACTGAGAGCCACGGCAATTTCGGAGTACCCAAGTTCCAGGTACTTGCGCTGCACCAGCGCGATACGCTGCTTGGTCGGCAGCGATTCTATGAACAGTTCGACCTCACCCAGGAGGTCACTGGCATCCAGGCGGTCATCATGGTCCCGGCTGACTGCCGGAATCGTTTCCGCCCCGGCGTCCGCATCCAGCGAGCGCAGCCGCGAGGTCTTGCGCTTGTCGCTGAGAAAGGCGTTCGTGGCAATGCGATAGAGCCAGGCTCGATGGTTGGCATCGCACGGGAGACGGTGCCAGGCCCGGAAGGCCTTGAGCGCGGTTTCCTGATACAGGTCGTCTGCATCGGGACGGTTGCGCGTCAGATGCAGGGCATAGCGATAGATCTCCGCACCATGGCGCGAAAGTGTGTCGTCAAATGTCAGATGCACCGCCGGTTCGAGCACAGCCGCGCTTGCTGCCCTCTCAGCGGCCGCCGGCATTAGGGCCGTCGCCGCTCTCCCCACGCTCGCTACCCCCATCCTACCCCCGGGTTCGTTTCCCATGGACTGCATCGTCTCCGGGCATCCGGGAGAAAAACGCCTGACGATGCGATCTGTGAGATCGACCCGGCAGAACATTTTCGGGGTTTGCGCAACTATTCATAACACGAGAACGCGCCGCTGGCGAGGGCCGTGGTGTAGCCCGTTTGTCGCAATTCCCCGCACAGTTCTGCGCAGGGGTGCGCTCAAGCCGCAAAGACGACTGCTCAATGCCGAACATCTCCGCTCCGGGTAAGCGCTGATGCTCCCTGCCGCGTCACCTCAAGAGGAAGTGTGAAAAACGCCGCATGGTAGTATCCGGCGGCGCTTCTCGCGCGTTATGGAACTCAGACTATTTTTGAGCGCTGCACCGTCCGCCGGTGAGGTGCGCCAGCAACCCAGGTGACCCATGGCCCAGCGCATGTCCCGAACCCGCCTCTACCAGGATCGGATGACCGCCGGCCGCACTGGCGCGGGCACCCGCCGGCGCAAGCCGCTGCCACCGCATCTGCTTCCTGGCACATCGCGGCGGCGAAGCAACGCTGGCCGGCTGGTCGGCATCCTGGCCGGTCTGGCCGTGGCCGCCTTCCTGGTCTTCGCGGTGTCCATTGTCGCGGGGGCGCTCTCCCTCGCGGCGGCGGCCGCTGCCACGGTGCAGCAGTACGAGGAAATCAACGGCAGCCTGCCGAACGCTTCGTATGTCTCCGCCGACACCTTCCAGACCACGCGCATCCTGGACCGCAATGGCAATCTGCTCCAGGAAGTCGCCGACCAGGACTACGGCTGGCGCACCTTTGTGCCCTTCGAGAAGATTTCGCCGAACCTGATCAACGCCACCATCGCCTCCGAGGACGCCACGTTCTGGAGCCACGACGGCGTCGAGCCCATGGCCATCGTGCGTGGCGTCGCCATCATGGCCGGCGGCACCGGCTCCTCCGGTGGCTCGACCATCACACAGCAACTCGTGCGCTCCATCCACAGCGAAGAAATCGGCAACGATTTCTCCATCACCCGCAAGTGGAAGGAAGCCCTGGCGGCCATCGCGCTGGAGCGGCAGTTCTCCAAGCACGACATCCTGACCATGTACCTCAACCAGATCTTCTACGGCAACCGCTCGTACGGCATCGAGGCGGCGTCCCAGACCTACTTCCACAAGGCCGCCGCCGACCTCACGCTCTCGGAAGCCGCGCTGCTGGCCGGCATCCCCCAGCAGCCGACCTACTTCAACCCGGCCATCTACCCGGAAAACGTCATCGGCCGCCAGAAGTACGTGTTGGACCAGATGGTCAAGCTCGGCTACGTCACGCGCGCCGAAGCGAACGCAGCGCATGCCAACTGGCCCACGGTCTACCCCAACCGCGAGGGCGACGGCGCGGTGCTCGATCACCCGCACTTCGTGCAGTACGTCTACGAGTACCTGGCGGAGAAGTACCCGGACAAGGATTTCACCAAGGGCGGCTTCAATATCTACACGACGATTGACACGGACCTGCAGAATCGGGCCGAGGAAGTCGTCGCCCAGAACATCCAGCAGCTGCAGTATTACCGGGCGCAGAACGCGGCGCTGACCGTGGTGATCCCCTGGAGTGGGGAGATCCTGGCCATGGTGGGCTCGGCGGACTTCAACAACGCCGCCATCGAGGGGCAGGTGAACATCACCACCTCGCCGCAGCAGCCGGGTTCCTCCATCAAGCCCATCGTCTACGCCGCCGCGTTCGAGCAGGGCTGGAACCCGGGCACGGTGGTGCTGGATGCGCCGTTCAAGATCGAGACCCCCGGCGCCACCGATGAATTCGGCGAGCCCATGGATTACTACGAACCGCAAAACTACCTGCGGAACTTCAACGGCGCGGTCTCGGTGCGCACGGCGCTGTCCAACTCGCTGAACATCCCGGCGGTCAAGGCCGTCGAGTACGCGGGGGGCCCGGAAGCGATTGTCGAGATGGCGCGCCGCATGGGGATCAAGCACGAGCTGGCGCAGCCGCCCGCGGACTATGGACTCTCCATCGGCCTGGGCTCCGGCGATGTCTGGCCGCTGGAGATGAACAACGCCTACTCCACCATCGCGAACATGGGCAAATACGTGCCCGTGACCCCGATCCTCAAGATCACGGACAGCGAAGGCAATGTGCTCTACGAGCTGGACCGTGATGGTGCGCTGCAAAACGCTGAACAGGTGATCCGGCCGGAAATTGCCTACCAGCTCATCTCGATCCTGACCGACAACGAAGCCCGGTCCATGATCTTCACGCGCAACAACCT
>JALYWD010000088.1 GCA_030852885.1 Chloroflexota bacterium
GTGGGGGTCTGGTGAATCTGGCCCTCGGGCATGGTGACCCAGGTCTTGTTCATCCAGTCGTAGTACTCCGTCACCCCGGGTGTCGGGGCAAAGCCGAGCAGATTCTTGACCTGCGATCCTTCCGCCACGGAGGCTGGGCCAGTGTCGCCCCAGTCCAGCGACATCAAGGTGGTGCCGTTCACGATGTCGTTGATGACCGTCGTCCGGTCTGAGTCCAGCCCTGGTTTCATGGCGCCGTTGATGGTGTCCACGAACTCGGTCAAGCCCCGCACGTAGCCTTCGGTATTGATGATCGGGTTCATGTCGGGGTCGAAAATGTAGATGCCGGGAATCTTGTCGGGAGCATTTTCGGTCGGCAGCACAGAGTACGGCGCTGTCCAGGGGTAGGAGTACCAGTAGGACTGCTGACCGCGCAGGACGCAGGTGATGAAGCCATACCCGGTGCCGGCACTGCTCCACGCGGCGCCGCCGCCGTTCGGCGCAAAGAACTTGGCGACTTCTGTGAACTCCGTCAGTGTCTGCGGCGGATTTGGAAGGTCCTTGCCCGTGGCGGTCTTGTACGCCTCCTGCCACGTCGGATCGCTCAAGACATCCTTGCGGTAGAACATCGTCTGGTTGTCGTTGTCGACGACGTACGTGAACGTCTCACCCGCCCACGAGTTCTTGCGCTTGATGCCGTCCGGGATATCGTCCCAGGCCAGCAGCTCATCGTCGATATCCCGATCGACCAGCTCCTGCAGCGAAACGGCGTAACCCAGGTTGACAAAGTCGGGCATCCACGTGTTGGCCAGGAGCAGGATGTCAAAGTCGCCAGAGCCGGTTTGTGCGACCTGCTGTGCGCGAGCAAAGAGATCGGCGTTTGGGGCCTCGACGGCCTGGACATCAGCGCCGTACTGCTCCTTGAACTCCGATGAGTGGAACTTGACCGGGCCGGAGATTAATGGGCCGGTCTGGGTGAAGACACGCAGCGTGACGCCCTCGAGCGTCGGCTCTGACTGCGCCGCAACACCAGGCACAGTGATGCGGCCGCCGCCCAGGGCAAGCACCGTGGCGGCCCCCGCGCCCCTGAGCAGGGTGCGCCTGCTGGCCACCAGTTGCTCACGCGCCATGTTCCGCTTTTCGATCCAACTCCAGAAAGCCTTGTCACTCGCCATTGAGCGCCTCCGGGATGTCGTGGGCAGCGTTGCCCAGGGGTGCTCCCCTTCGCGGGAGCAGTGCAATTAACCATGTGCTCCATGTGCTGTCAACAGATGTCAGGGAACCCCCTCTATACTGGTGTCATGGCACTCTGGCGACGAACACACCAGGAGTCGCTGGCGCGGGTTTTGCGGCACATCGGACGGGGAGTCGGCTTTGGCGGATGCGTTTGCGGCGTTGCAGGACGCCATCGTGCGGGATTTGGTGATCGTCGATGCGCAGAAGGATGTCGATCTCAATTCCGCGCCCGAAATCGACGGCAATGTGATCGAGGAGCAGAAGACGGAGATCGCCACCTCGGCAGAGGCCCGCGCTTCGCAACTTGCGGATGCATTTCGCACCGGTATTGTGCTCGCCTACGAGGCCCAGGGCACAGGACACCCCGAGATAAGCCTGGATGACCGGAAGTCCGAGCAGAACACCATTGCGGATGCGCTCATCACCTACCTCGTGCGCTATGACCTTGGCGAATCCCGCAGCGAAGAAACCGACCCTGGGCATTACATCTACTTCATCAGCGTGACCTGGGGCGCCCTGTACCAGTTCGCCGAAGCAAACGGCATCGATCTCCCGGCGGCACTCGCCGACGCCGCTACGATTCCGGGGGGCTGATGCTCGCGCCAAACCGTACCCGGCAATCTGAGGAAGAGCCTGATCCCAAACCGGGTCCTCGTTTGCCCCGGCCCACTGGTTCAGACAATGCCGCGCGTCTCGCGCGCCGCTTGCGCTTTCGCTTTCGCGACCTGGGACTGCTGCGCACGGCGCTGACGCATCGTTCCATCCTGCACGAGGTCGCGCAGGCCGGAATCAATACCGCGCGCACGGCCGCCATGACCAACGAGCGCCTGGAGTTCCTGGGTGATGCGGTCCTTGGCGCCGTTGCCGCGGAGTATCTCTACATCGATGACCCGGATGCGGACGAAGGCCAACTCACGCGGCGACGCGTTGCGCTGGTCCGCGCTGAAACGTTGGTGCAGTGGGCTCGGGAAATCGACCTCGGCTCATATCTCTAC
This sequence comes from Chloroflexota bacterium, assembly GCA_030852885.1. Taxonomy (GTDB): domain Bacteria; phylum Chloroflexota; class Chloroflexia; order Thermomicrobiales; family UBA6265; genus JACCXM01. Next base: position 2,211 of record JALYWD010000088.1, read on the forward strand.
CTGGGTGCAGGGGAGAAGCCCGGTCCTGGTACGCGGGACCGCATGCTGGCTGGAGCATTTGAGTCTGTCATCGGGGCCATCGCCCTGGATCGTGGTTTCGGCGCGGCACGCAAGTTCGTCATGCAGCTGCTGGAGCGTGATGCTGACATGCTGCTGACGGCAGCAGAGGGCGCCGGTAACCCGAAGGGCCGTTTGCAGGAACTGCTCCAGGAGCGGCACCGGCAGGGACCGAAGTACCGCACTGTCGGCGCGGAAGGACCCGATCACGCCCGGACTTTTTCCGTTGAAGTGGTGTTTGGCGACGAGGTGCTGGGCACGGGCAGCGGGCCGTCCAAGCGTGAGGCGGAGCAGGCTGCCGCCGCGCAGGCGTTATTGCACCTGGACACCGTGTAGTCGCGCGCGCCCCAATATCCGCGCGGATCGTGCGCACGGCACGGCCGCTGAGCCGCTACGATGAAGCGTGCAACGACGCACGCGGTCGCGGAGTGCGCCGCCGAGACGGATCCGGTATGGGCAGAGGTGGAGCGTGGCGGGCCACTACGACCAACTTTCCGTGTTCTCAGGCAACTCCAGCATTGAGTTGACGCAGGAGATTTGCCAGTACGTCGGCATCCCGATGGGCCGCGCCGATGTCTTCAAGTTCTCGAACGACAACACGTTTGTGCGCATCAATGAGAGCGTGCGCGAAAACGATGTCTTCCTGGTGCAATCCTTCTCCGACCCAGTCAACGACTCCATCATGGAGATGTTGATCATGCTGGACACCATCAAGCGCGCCTCCGCAGGCCGGGTGACCGCGGTGATCCCGTACTTCGGGTACGGACGCACGGACAAGAAGGATCAGCCCAGGGTCCCGATCACCGCCCGCCTGGTGGCGAAGCTGGTCGGCGTTTCAGGCGCGGATCGTGCACTCCTGCTCGATCTGCACGCCGGGCAGATCCAGGGTTTCTTCGACGTACCGGTCGATGAGATGAGCGCCATGTCGCTGACGGCGACGTACTTCGCGCGGAAGCGCCTGCCGAATCCGGTCGTTGTCTCGCCGGATCTTGGCAATACCAAGCGTGCGCGCAACTTCGCGGAATCGCTCAATGCGCCCCTGGCCATCATCGAGAAGCGGCGCATGGGCAACGCGGACCGCACCGAAGTCCTCAACCTCATTGGCTCGGTTGAGGGCCACCAGGCCGTCCTCGTTGATGATGAGATCGACACTGCCGGCTCAATTACCCAGGCGGCACAGGTCTGCCTGGATTCGGGGGCGACGGAGGTCTATGCCTCCGCCATCCACCCTGTGCTTTCGGGACCGGCGATCGAGCGGCTCGAGGCCAGCCCGATCAAGGAACTGGTGGTGACCAACAGCATCCACGTGCCTGAAAGCAAGCACATTCCCAAGGTGACGGTGCTCTCGGTGGCTTCGCTGCTCGGCGAGACAATTCAGCGCATTCACACGGGGGCCAGCGTCTCCGCTACCTACCGCACCCACGATGCGCTGATTGCCCACTAGACGGAGCTAACGCGCCGCACCTGCCAGACTCCGCGCTGCAGCATCGATGCGCTCCAGGGCTCGCGTGAGATTTTCGTCCGAGTTCGCGTACGAGAGGCGCAGATACCCTTCGCCGTGATCGCCGAATGAGGTGCCGGCAATCGCCGCCACCCCGAAGTCATCCAGGAGCGTGTCGGCAAACGCCTTGCTGCTGAGACCGGTTCCGGTGATGTTCGGGAACACGTAAAAGGCGCCGGCTGGCGTCAGGCAGGAGATCCCTGGAATCTCGTTCAGACCCTCGACCATGAGATCGCGGCGGCGACGAAACGCGTTGACCATGTCGCGTACCGCGTCCTGCGGGCCGGAGAGCGCCTCAAGCCCGGCGCGCTGCACCATGGACGCGGTGCAGGAAACGCTGTTCACCATCAGGCGGCTGACCTGCTCGGCGATCCACTCCGGCATCACGCCGTACCCCAGGCGCCAGCCAGTCATGGCATAAGTCTTCGAGAAGCCATCCAGGATGGCGGTGCGCTCCACCATGCCCGGGAACGAGGTGATGGAGAAGTGCTCGCCGTCGTAAATGATCTCGGCGTAGATCTCATCGGCCATCACGAAGAGGTCGTGCTTGACCGCCAGGTCCGCGATGGCCTTGAGGTCCGCCTTCGTGAGGACGCCGCCAGTGGGATTGGCCGGGCTGTTGATGATCAGGAATTTGGTGCGTGGGGTAATCAGCGACTCCAGTTCGGCAACATCGAGCCGGAAGTCATTCTCCTCGCGGATCGGGAGCGGTACCGCCCTGGCCCCCACGAAGTCGATCATGCTGCGGTAGATCGGGAAGCCGGGGTCCGGGAAGATTGCCTCGTCACCTTCCTCAAGAAGCGCGGTGATCAGGAAGAACATGATCGGCTTGCCGCCGGGCGTGACGACGACATTGTTCGGACCGTAGCTGTTGCCTGTGCGGGCGTTGATGTAGTCGGTGATCACCTGGCGCAGATCAAGCTGGCCCGAGGCAGGACCGTAGTGAGTCCACCCCTCGTGGATGGCATTGGCGCCGGCCGCGCTTACGTTCGAGGGGGTGGCGAAGTCGGGCTCGCCAATCTCCAGGTGAATGACGTCGCGTCCCTGCGCTTCGAGCGCGCGTGCTCGCACCAGAACTTCGAACGCTGTTTCCGTACCCAGGCGCTGCATGCGCGATGCAAGCTTCATTGCTCTCTCCTGCCAACTTTTGCCATTCCGCGTTGGGCGAAGGATAACGGACCCTGCTCTTCCGGAAGTGCCTGTGCGATGATCTGCCCACAATCGCGTGCGCGCACTTCACGAGGGGACGGGGATGGCTGCGGCAAGCACGTCGGGCTGGGAGTACCTGATCCTGGAGCGTTCGGAGGCAGATCGCCTCAACGATCTCGGCCGCGAAGGCTGGGAACTCGTGGCAGTCAGCCAGGCAGATGACGGCGTGGAACTGTTCCTGAAGCGACCACTACCAGGTTTTCGCGAGCAGATTACGCTCGATCAGCGCAGCTCCTACGTGACGGAGGGCGAGGAATGAGGCGCGGAGGCATCCTGCACCCGGCCTTGGGCCACCTGCTATCCAGCACTGGCCATACGGACTATTTCACCGTCTGCGACCGGGGCTTCCCGGTTCCGGAGGGACCGGAGCGCATTGACCTGGCGCTGGTCGATGGCATCCCGACCGTGCTCGATGTGCTGCGGGCCGTACACGCCGAGTGGGTGATTGACCGCGTGCTGATCACGGAAGAGATGGCGCAGGTGAGCCCAGCGCGTGTTGCGGAAATGCGCGCCGTGCTGGGCGACGTGCCGCTGCAGGTCGTGACGCACCTCGAGCTCAAGCGGCTGGCGCCGGAGGGCAGGGCGACAGTGCGCACAGGGGATACGGTGCCCTATGCGAACATCATTCTGGTTTCAGGGTAGGCAGGAATACCAGTGACCGCTGACGCGACGCTCTTTGACCGCATGGCGCGCGATCTCTACGTGGCCGTCATTTCGGACATGCTGGATGGCCTTGGGCTACGCAACCAGGTGATGCGGCCGGTGGTGCGGCCCATCGATCCTTCCGGGGCTCCGGTCCTGGTTGGCCGGGCTGCCACCGTGGTGGTCGCGCCGCAGTTCGAGGTTGTGGACCAGCCGTACACCAACCAGATTGCCGCCATCGATGCTCTCGCACCGGACGATGTGGTGGTGATTGCCACGGGCGGCAACGACGAGATAGCGGTCTGGGGCGAACTCTTCTCCAACGCCGCGCTGGCGCGTGGCGCACGGGGCATAGTCACGGATGGCTGCCATCGTGACACGCGCATGATCCAGGAACTGGGCTTCCCGGTCTTCTCGCGAGGTTCACGTCCCGTGGATATCTCCGGACGAGGCACCGTGGTCAGCCACGGCAGGCCAGTTGAAGTCGCGGGCGTGCGAGTGGAGCAGGGGGACATCGTCTTCGCGGAGATCGACGGCATTGCCGTAATACCCCAGGCGGTGGCGGAAGAGGTGGTGACGCGCGGCTTCGAGAAAGTCGCGAAGGAGGATGGCGCGCGTGCGGATTTGCGAAACGGGGCGTACCTGAGAGATGTCTGGGCGCGCTACAAAGTCCTCTGACGAGCTTCTGTCGTAAAATCATTGCTGAAAATGAAACAACGCGGGAACATGCAGTTCTCGCACCATGCGCAGCGCGAAAATGCGGCCGAACCCGACGCGCACGCTGCGGAGAATGCTAGAAAGCAGGACCCTTTCTCATGGAACCCTCCAAGCCTCGCGGTGAAGGGCTGACAATCGCGGCGCGTGGCTCATCCGAGCCAGTCGAGATGCTCGACGTTGCTGTGCTGCTGAACCCGAATGACGCCGTCTTCATTGCCAAGCAGCCGCTTCTACCGCGCACCGTGGTCCGCACCCCGGAGGGGGAGATCAAGGTGGCGCAGATGATTCCGCCCGGGCACAAGGTGGCGCTGAAGCACGTCCCGGTCGGGGGCGAAGTACGCCGGTACAACCAGATCATCGGGTTCGCCACGAAGGAGATCAAGCCCGGCGATCATGTCCACTCCCACAACCTGTCGGTTGGTGAGGGACTTGAACTGGACTACGCGATTTCCACCGAGTACGTGCCGGTGGAGATGGTGCCCGAGGCCGAGCGGCGCACCTTCATGGGTTTCCGGCGCAAGGATGGCCGGGTCGGCACCCGCAACTACGTTGCGATTCTTTCTTCGGTGAACTGCTCGTCTTCCGCGACCCAGCGCGTCGCCAACTACTTCCGTGATCCCGAAGTGATGAAGGACTACCCGAACGTTGATGGGGTCATTCCCCTGGCGACGAAGGGTGGCTGTGGTTCCCACTACGGGTCGTCGGACCTTGGCGTGCTGCAGCGCACCATGGCCGGGATCGTCGAGCACCCGAACGTGGCCGCGTACCTCGTCCTCAGCCTCGGTTGCGAGGTGAACCAGCCGACCGACATGATCGATGCGACGGGGATGGGCAACGGTCACAAGCCGACCGTGCTGACGATTCAGCAAGATGGCGGCTTCCAGAAGACCGTTGAGGCCGGGATCGAGGCGGTCAAGAAGCTGCTGCCGATTGCCAACGAGGCGCGCCGCGAGGAAGTGCCGGCGTCCGAGTTGATGGTGGCGCTGCAGTGCGGCGGCTCCGATGGGTGGTCCGGCGTGACCGCGAACCCTGGCCTGGGCAAGGCCGCGGACGAGATTGTGCGCCAGGGCGGTACGGTGGTGCTGGGTGAGACGACCGAGGTCTACGGCGGTGAGCACCTCCTGACGCGACGCGCCAAAGACGAGAAGGTGGCGCAGGACCTGATCGACCGCATTCACTGGTGGGAGAAGTACACCGCCATGTTTGGTGCGTCGATCGACAACAATCCGGCCCCGGGAAACAAGCTTGGCGGACTGACCACCATCTACGAGAAGTCCCTGGGCGCCATCGCCAAGGCGGGCACCACCCCGCTGAACCAGGTGGTGGGCTACGCCGAGCGCGTGACCGAGCGCGGGTTCGTGCACATGGATACCCCTGGGTATGACCCGGTATCCGTGACGGGTCAGGTGGCTGGCGGTAGCAACATCGTGGTCTTCACCACGGGGCGTGGCTCGGCCTTCGGGTTCAAGCCGGCGCCAAGCATCAAGATCGCGACGAACTCGACTCTCTACGCAAACCAGGAACCGGACATGGATGTCAACGCCGGCAAGGTGCTGGATGGCATCACCCTGGACGAACTGGGGCAGGAAATCTTCGAGCGCATCCTGGCGGTGGCTTCCGGCGACAAGAGCAAGAGCGAGGCCGCTGGCGTGGGCGAAGAGGAATACAACCCCTGGATCCTGGGGGCGATGCTCTAGTGCTAGCCAGAAGCGCCCGGTGACTGACGAACAATTCGGCGAATTGCTCGCGCTATTCCGCTCGCGTGCTGAACCACTCGGCGTGGTCGTCCACCAGGGCGACCACGTCACGCTCGCGCGCGAGTTCCTCGCCTGGGCGGCTGAGAGCGACGCGCCCGTCTCTATCGTGGCCGAGGAGCTGCGGGAGCGCTATCCAGTGTTCTGCGATGCCCTGGCAGCGCTCGGTGTCACCCAGGTTGCGCCGGAAAGCCCGGCGCAAATGCGTGATTCCGCGCTGGGAATTGGCATTGCCCGCGCAGCGATAGCGGAAACCGGCTCGGCCCTCATGGCCGAACCGACGCTGGCGGACCGCTCGGTCGGGATGCTGCCGCGCGCCCAGGCGATTGTCATTCCAACCCGGGCGCTCTTGCCGTCCCTGGACGAGGCTGCGCCGATCCTGCGCGCACTGGCGCTGGCGCCCGGGCGAAACATGGTGACGCTGGTCACCGGCCCGAGCCGCACAGCCGATATCGAGCGCGTGCTGACGGTGGGCGTGCAGGGCCCGGGACGCATCATGATCCTGTTTGCTGATGACCTCGATCCCGTGGAGATGTAGCGTGGACGCTCTGGAAACCCGCGTCATTCATCGCGATCTCGCGCGTGCCTACCCGACGCTGGTGCGGGGCGAGGGTATCTACCTGTACGACGCGGACGGGAATCGCTACATCGACGGCAGCGGCGGATCGGCTGCGGTGACCGCCATCGGCCACGCTGTGCCCGAAGTGCTGGAGGCGATGATTGCGCAGGCATCGCAACTGGCCTACGCGCCGACGCACGCGTTCACGACCGACGCCATCGAGACGTGCGCCAGATTGATCATCGAGGAGTTTGCTCCACCCGA
>JALYWD010000143.1 GCA_030852885.1 Chloroflexota bacterium
TCCTCAACACCGAGGTCAATATCAACGGACTCGCCTGGAACAAGCAGTTCCTGCAGTACGCACCTCCGGGCGCCACGAACTACGGCATCGCCGAAGAGGTGGACGTCTTCACGGCTGGCACCGTGGCGACCTGCCTGCAGTGGTCCGCACTTGGCGTACAGATGATGAACCAGGTTGCTGGCGAAGCGATGGGCACGGTTGCCGACGAAAGTCGGCCGGTCAAGCCCGAGATGGTGTTGATCACGCCGCCCCCGGGCTTCAAGCAGGAAGACGACAGCCTGAAGCGTGTGTATACGCTCGGTGGACAGCCGTGGGTGATCAACGCCTTCAATGACGAGGACCACCTGCAGGTCGCCATCGATTACATGAAGTTCTGGTACCTCAAGGACACCCAGCTCGAGTTCGCCAAGCGTGGCGGCAACCCGACCATGGTGGAGGTGCTCGAGGATCCGAACTTCGATGCCATGCAGCCGCAGTTCCCGGCCTTCAAGTACATGATCCGGGAGAACCGCTCGCAGGACTTCTGGCACGATCCAAACTACGCGGAGATGCTGGCGGTCCAGCAGGAGGCGTGGAACGGCTTCCTGACGGATGTCGTGCCGGACGCCAAGCTGGCGATGGATTACACCGCCTGCAAGCAGCAGGAGATCCTGTACGACGCCGGCCGCTCGGACATCGAGCCGTCCGAAGCGTGCAACGACATCAGCATCTAGCGCGACGTCCGGCTTTCCGGCCGGCTAGCATCTGTCGCCTGGTGCGCTCATCCACCCCGGAGCGAGCGCGCCAGGCGTCCATGGCATCGGAGCCAGGATGGCACAGACGACGCTTCCCGTGGATAACCAGGTGGCTACCGCCCAGCAGGCAGCGCGCAAGCGCATGCCGTGGGCGCGCGCGCTGGATGAAAACCGGTTCTTTCCGACGCTGCTCCTGGCCCCGATCCTGATCTTCTTCATTGTCTGGAACGTGGTGCCCCTGTTGTGGCTGCTGGGCGTCAGCTTCTACCGCTACAAGCTGACCGCGGCGCGGCCACCCAGCTACGTCGGGTTTGATAACTTCCTTGATATCTGGAAATCGACGGAGGTCTGGGGGCTGCTGGGACGCACCCTCTCCTTCATGGTCCTCACCGTGGGCGGCGCGACGCTCCTGGGCATGGTGCTGGGCTTCCTCTTCTGGGGCAGCGGCAAACTGCCGGGGCGGCGCCTGGCGCTCACCCTCCTCTTTACCCCAATGGTGCTCCCGCCGGTTGCCGTCGGGACGTTCTTCCGCCTGATTTACGATCCCATCTTTGGTATTGCCAACTTCTTCACGGAAAAACTCCTCGGTCAGCGTTTTGATTTCCTGGGCAACAAGGACCTGGCGTTCGGCGCAACAATTGCTGTAGATGTCTGGATGTGGACGCCGTTCATGATCCTGATGACCCTGGCAGCCCTGGGCTCCGTGCCCAAGGCGGAGCTGGAAGCGGCCGAGATTGACCAGATTCCGTGGTTGAAACGCATCTGGTACATCATCCTGCCGAACGGCAAATTCATCCTGATGCTCGGCATCCTGCTGCGCACCATCGATGCCTTCAAGACCACCGACCTCCCGTACCTGATGACCAACGGTGGACCCGGCAACACGACCGAGTTTGTTGGCCTGCAGCTCTATCGCACCGGGTTCGAGGCCTTCCAGATGGGCGATGCGTCCGCGCTGGCCATCATCACGTTGCTGGTTGCCATCGCCTTCGCCTCAATTTACCTCTACGTCCTGAGCTACCGCGAGACACGGGCGCAGTTGAAATGACGCAGAACACCTGGCGGCAACGCCTGTATCACCTCGTCCTCTGGATCATTGCGCTGGCGTTCTTTTCGCCCGTGCTCTGGATCTTCATGTCGGCGTTCAAGTCTGCCGGCGAGATTGTCTCGCCACAGCCGGTCTTCTTCTTCCGCCCGAGCATGGAGAACGTCCTGCGCGTGCTGCGGGAGCCGAACTTCCTGGAATACCTGAAGATGAGCTTCGTGCTCAGCATCGGCTCGGTGCTGATCGCGCTCGTGGTTTCGTTCCTGGCCGCGTATTCGTTCTCGCGCTACCGGCCCATGGGCACGAACTTCATCATGTTCCTGCTGCTCAGCACGCGCATGGTGCCGGCCTCAGCCGTCGTGATCCCCATCTTCCTGATGTACACCGTGATCGGATGGTCCAAAACCTTCCACGGCATGATCCTCTTCTACGCCATGTTCAGCATCCCCTTCTCGCTCTGGATCCTGAAGGGGTTCCTGGATGGCGTGTCCATGCGGTATGACGAGACGGCGCTGGTGAACGGCGGGTCCCGCCTGCACACGATCTTTCGCGTGGTGCTGCCGCAGGTGAAGCCGGGGCTGGTGGCTGCCTTCATCTTCAACATCCTGTTCGTCTGGAACGAGTTCCTGTTCAACTACATTCTGGGTGGACAGGGCACAACGATGGTGCCCGTACTCCTGGCCACCGGCGTCAAGCAGGGTGGCATGACCGACTGGTCATTTGTCGCGGCGACATCCTTCATCTACATGCTGCCGCCGATCATCGCCATCTACATTTTCCAGAAGTATCTGCTGGTCGGCATGACGTTCGGCACCGTGCGAGGTGAGGTCTAGAATATGGCTGAACCATCCAGCGAAGTCATCTCCGATGTCTGGACGGACAATCCGGAAATCGAAACCGCCTCCCGCGATGGGCGGGTCATCGCCGGGCTGCCCGGGCTCGTCCGGCCGGGCGACGTGCCTGCCGAGTATGTCCGCAGGGCACTCCCCTTCGCGGCAACATTCCAGGCCATCCTGATCATCGTGATGTTTGCCAGCTTCGTGTTGATCCTGCAACAGGGCAGCAAGGCGCTCTACCAGATCGGGTTGCCCGTGCTGGTGCTGGCGGCATTCCTCCAGATTGCCTTCGGCAATATCCCGCCGAGCACCGGATTTGCAAAGTCGATGGGGTTGCTGCTCCTGACCTGGGCCATCATGGCGGCCCTGATCATCATCAGCATCGCCATCACCCCGAACCTGATTCAACTTGGGCAGGCAACGCCATGAGCCAGAGCGAGATGCCTATTCTGCAGTTCGAACAGATCAGCAAGTCGTACGGCAAGGTACCGGTGCTTTCCGAAGTTGACCTGACGGCGAATACCGGCGACCTGACGGTGGTCTACGGGCCACCCGCTTCAGGCAAATCGGTGCTGGTGCGAATCCTGACGGGCCTGGAGCACGCCACCAGTGGGCGCATCCTGCTGCGTGGGCAGGACATTACCTCCGTGGCCCCGGCGGACCGCAACATCGGGTACGTGCCGCAGTCCTTCGCGCTTTACCCACATCTCTCGGTGCGCAAGAACATCTCCTACCCGCTCGACCTGGCGGGCGTGCCCTCCGCGGAATCGCGCGATGTGGTGGCCAGCGCGGCCGCCATGCTGAAGATCGAGGAGCACCTCGAGAAGTCGCCTGACCAACTCAGCGGCGGCCAGAAACAGCGCGTGGCGATTGCGCGCGGGATCGCCAAGCGCACCGATTTCTTCGTGCTGGATGACCCGCTGGCGGGCCTGGATTTCAAGCTGCGCGAGCAACTCGTCGATGACCTGCGCGAGCTGAAATCAGCAACAGGGGCAAGCATTCTTTATGTCACTTCAGATGTCATCGAGGCGATGACCCTGGCCGACCGCCTGGCAGTGCTTTCGGAGGGTCAAATCATCGAAGCGAACCACCCCGAACTGCTCTATCGCTCCCCTCAGCACGCGCACACCATGGCGCTGGTCGGTTTTCCGCCAGCGAACTTCCTGCGCGGCGCCCTGGAGCATCGTGGTGACCAATACTGGTGCACGACGCCGCTCTTCGCCTTCCCGGCGGACATCGACGTGCCAACGGCGCCAAGGGAGGTGTACGTGGGCCTCCGTCCGGAGCGCGTTCACCTCTCCCACAGGATCGGGGATGTCGGTGACGACGAAGGACCCCTGCACGCGAAGGCCCAGGTCATGCTCCGCGAGGATCTGGGTGGCGAGGACATCGTCTACCTGCAGGCGCAAGGGGTGCCTCTGACGATGGTGGATCGTGACCACGACCGCGGCGACGACCTGAACGCGGATGTCACGCTCTCCATTTTTCCACACCACCTGACGATTTTCGCCGCCGATACAGGGGGCCTCCTGGGGCGCGGCGCGCGCAGCGCAGCCGCCGCGGCAATCCGGGCAGAGGCAGGCGCGCACCATGGCTGAGATCCGCGTCCAGAACATGACCAAGACGTTCGGCGCCGTGCGTGCGCTGGATGACGTGACCTTCACCTTCCCGAATGGCCAGGTTACCTGCCTCCTCGGGCCCTCAGGGTGTGGCAAGACGACGCTGATGCGCATCATCGCCGGGCTGGAGCAGCAGACGGAAGGCGAGGTCTTCTTCGGCGAGCGCAATGTGTCGCGGCTTTCGCCGAGCAAGCGCGACATCGGCATGGTGTTCCAGTATCCAGTCGTCTACCGCGGCATCAGTGTCTACCGGAACATCGAACTGCCCCTGCAATCCATGAAGCTCTCGAAGCAGGAGCGGAAACAGCGCGTCGATGCCGCCATTGAGTTGATGGGGCTCGGCCCCAGCGCCGATCTGGATGTCGCCAAGCTCGACAACGGCACGCGCCAGAAGGTCTCGGTCGCGCGCGAAGTGGCACGGCAGCCGGAGATCATCCTCTTCGATGAGCCGATCACGAATGTGGACGCCAACTCCAAGCTGCAACTGAAGCGGTCGCTGAAGGAACTCACGCGCTCGCTCAGCCAGACCATCGTCTACGTCACCCACGATCAGACCGAGGCCATGACGCTGGCCGACCAGATCGCGCTGATGCAGGATGGCCGCATCGTCCAGTGCGCGCCGCCGCGTGACCTCTACAACCGGCCAGATGACCGCTTCGGCGGCTGGTTCCTGGGCAACCCTGGCATGGTTTTCTTCGCCGCCCGCCTGTCCCAGGAGAGCGGTGCCGGGTTTCTCCGCTCGGAGCTGTTTCCCGGCCCCATTGCCGTCAAGGGCGAAGGGCTGGTTGACGGCAATGTCACCATTGGCATCCGGCCGGAGAACATTCACGTCTCGACACACCCGGCCCACGGCAGCGTGCCGGTGGACCTGCGGCGCAAGAGTGTCCAGATTGGCGGTCAATACCTGGTGGCGCTGGAAGTTCCCGGGACCAACACAACGCTGAAGGCCAAGGTCGCGCCGTCTGTCGGCGAACGGTTACCATCCTCCGGACCGGTGCATGTCGAGCTGCCGCTTGACCGTGTTGCCGTGTTCGATGAGGGCGGAAACCGGATTGCGGCCGCCCTGTACGCTGTACCAGTACCGGAGACCGCCACGTGACGCGCCCCTATGTGTTTGGGACGAACTTCAAGATGAACCAGACGCCGCCGGAATCGGCGGCGTTTTATCGCCAACTGTCAGCCAGCCTCACCATTCCCCAGGACGCACGCGTCTTCATCTTTCCGCCATTTACTTCCCTGGATGCCGTCACCCAGGCCGCGAAGGGTGGGCCGGCCAATCTCTGGGTTGGCGCGCAGAACGTCCATTTCCAGCCTGATGGAGCGTTCACCGGCGAAATCTCTCTCCGCATGTTGCAGGACCTCGGCGTCGATATCGTGCTGCTCGGTCATGCCGAACGGCGGCAGATCTTCCAGGAAAAAGACATCGACCTCAACAAGAAGGTGCGCGCCGTGCTCGATGCCGGGCTGCGCATCCTGTTTGGCGTCGGCGAGACGGCCGAAGAGCGCGGGTACGGCGTCAGCAACGAGACCATCCTGCGTCAACTGAAGATCGGGCTGCACGGAGTAGAGCCAGGGCACCTCGAGCGGGTCAATGTCGCGTATGAGCCTGTCTGGTCGATTGGAGCCGGTGGTACTCCGGCTACACCAGCCGACGTCGAACCCATCGCCACCACCGTCCGTGCTTCGCTCGGCGACCTCTTCGGGGACGCCGGCGCCAATGTGCCCATCCTCTACGGCGGGAGCGTCGATCCGAAGAACGCTGGCACCTTCACAGCGCTGCCGAACGTTGATGGCCTCCTGGTGGGACGGGCGTGCTGGTCGGTCGAAGGCTTCGTCGCCACGTTCGAATCGGGCCTGGCCGGATACCAGGGAAAGTAGTCCACCAGGACGGCGCTTGCAGAGTCGACCGGGCAGCAGCCATCATTGCCTCCCGTTCGACATCGCCGTTGATCGTGCCGCAGAAAGGACTCCCGCATGGCCGAGGTGGTTAGCCTCGGAATTCACATTCTTGACATCCTGGGTCGCCCCGTCACCCGTATCCCACCCAGGCAGGATGTGGACCTGCTGGAGGAGATCCGGCTGACCGTAGCCGGCACGGCGGCTGGCGCCAGCGTGGACATGGCCAAGCTGGGTCTGGATGTCCTGGCAATGGGTGCGATTGGCGAAGATGCCGGCGGCAACTTCATCGTGGACACGATGGAGCGCTACGGCATCGACACCAGTAGCCTGGTGCGGAAGGCCGGGATCCAGACCTCGGCGACCATGTTGCCGATCCGCCCCAATGGCGAGCGGCCGGCCCTGCATGTCCTGGGCGCTAACGCGGCGCTGACCGAGGATGACATCGATCTTGATGCCATTGCCGGCGCGAAGCACCTGCATTTCGGCGGCGTTTATTTGATGCCACAATTGGACGGCGAGCCAACCGCGCGCATCCTCAAGCACGCGCAGGATCACGGCGTGCCAGTGACGCTTGACCTGATCGCCATCGACCGCCCGGATCTGCTGCAGGTGCTGCAGCCCGCCCTCCCCTACGTCGATTACTTCATGCCCGGCCTGGAAGAAGCGCGTATGATCAGCGGTCTTGAAGACCGTCTGGCCGTCATCGCGTTCTTTCTCGACCTCGGGGTAAAAATGACGGTCTTCAAAATGGGAGCCGAAGGGAGCAGTATCGCCTGGCGCAATGAAACTGGCAGCATCGAGGAGATCCGTGTGCCGGCCCTGCGGGCGACGGTGGTCGATTCGACCGGCTGTGGCGACGCCTACTGCGCCGGTTTCATTACCGGTCTGCTGCGGGGTTGGGACCTCGCTGATTGCGCCCGGCTGGGCACAGCAGCGGCGGGGCTGGTCATCACGGGACTTGGTTCTGACGCGGGCATCGTTGATTTCGACCAGACCGTGGCGTTCATGAACAGCGGCGAACCGTTGCCGATGACTGAATAGCAATACGCGAGATAGAGCATGACATCTTTTGAACGCAACCAGCCGCGGGCGCAGCGGCGCGTGGTAGTCACCGGCATGGGCGCGATCTCCTCTCTGGGGAATGGCGCGGACACGCTGTGGGAGAGCCTGCTGGCGGGGAAGTCGGGCATCCGCACGGCGCAGAACCTGGACCCCTCCGTCATCAGCAGTACGATCCGTGGCGATGTCGATGACGAGGACATACCGAACCGCTTCCTGGATTCGAAGACGCTGCGCAACACCTCGCGCTTTGCCCGCATGGCGATCGAGGCCGCCGGTGAGGCGCTGATTGATGCCGGGCTGATCGATGGCGAAACGCTTGAGCCATCGCCAGAGCTCACCAGCGGCGGCGCGGTCATCGGCACCTGCGGCGCCGGCGTGCATGATGATTTCCTGAGCGCCTGGGAGTCATACAAGGAGCGCGGTGTGCGCGGCGTGCCGACACACCTGCATGTCTCCTTCCCCCATAACCTGGCCGGCTACGGCATCCAGGCCCGCTTCAAGATGGGCGGACCCAGCCTGACGCTGACCACCGCCTGCGCGACGGGCGCGCAGGCCATCGGTGAGGCATTCGAGGAAGTGCGCGATGGCCGGGCCCCGATCATGATCGGCGGCGCGACCGAATCCACGCACCACCCCATGTACGCGGCCGGGTTCGCGGTGATGCGCGCGCTCGTCAGCGACCGCAACGATGCTCCGCATGAAGCGAGCCGCCCCTTCGATGCCACCCGGGCCGGCTTTGTTCTGGGCGAAGGCGCGGCCATGCTGGTGCTGGAGGACCTGGAGCACGCCGTCAATCGCGGGGCGCACATTTACGCCGAGGTCCTGGGCTTCGCCACATCAAACGACGCCTACCACCCCATCGCGCCCCTGCCAGACGGCACGGGCGGCGCGCGCGCCATGCACGAGGCCTTGCGCGATGCCGGGATCGATCCCCGTGAGGTAGACCATATCAACGCCCACGCGGCCTCAACCCCGGCCGGCGATTTGGCAGAGTCAAACGCGATCCGGCTCGTCTACGGGGAGCGCGCTGATCAGATACCCGTCACGTCAGTGAAGGGCGCGTTGGGTCACTGCATGGGCGCGTCTGGCGCCCTGGAGACCATCGCGGCGGTGCGCAGCATCTCGGACCAGACGATCCCGCCCACGCTCAACTACCACAGCCCGGACGAGGCCATCGGCCTGGACATCGTGCACGGGGAAGCTCGCCCGGCCGAGATCGACGTGGTAGCCAAGCACTCATTCGGGTTGGGTGGGCAGAATGCCTGCCTGATCCTCGGCCGGTTCGACCCGGAGGCGTAGGCAAGCCGCCGCGCCCCTCTCCCGCGCAGCAGGTGGGGGGAGAGGGGTTGGGGTGAGGGCCGTATCGCGGAAGAGGTCTCTCGACTTCGCTCGAGACACGAGGAAATTGCCGAAGGCGAGGTCTTTGACGAATCGCTTTAGTCCGCCGCCACGGGCGTGGACGCCAGCGAAAGGATCCGCCCGAGCAGGATGTTTTCCTCACCCTCGCGCAGAAGCTCCGGCGTGAACGAGATCGCGTCCCTGCCATCCACGGCAACGGCAATGCGCGGGTCGCCGTCCCAGAGCTGCTTGACCACCTCGGTGGCGCGCAGGTCCAGCTCGGGATCAAAGCGGACCCGGCAGCGCGGCGTCGGCTGTCCGGCTTCATTCGGGAACACGCGCTCGGCGGTGAGGCCCGGCACGCCGTTCAAGCGATCGAGCCAGTAGGCAACGATGGCCTCGTAGCCCTCCACCCGGGCCCGCCAGTCAACCTGCATGTACCGCTCGATTGCGGTCAGGAGGCCAATCATCTCCTCCTTGCCGACCTTCATCGGGCGCGCCAGGCGTTGATTCGGCGAACCGTTGGCTGTGATGGCGTCGATCATGCGCCGCGTACCCACCACAAGGCCGCTGGCCTGCGGCCCATGGAAGTCCTTGCCGCCGGAAAAGACCACCAGATCGGCGCCCAGGTCCCGCGTGAAGCGCCACAGGTTTTCCGTCGGCGGGAGTTGAGCGGCAGCATCGACCACGACCGGTACATCGTGCGCGTGGGCGATGCGGATGACGTCCTCCAGCGGCAGCGCTCCGAACGCCAGGTGCTCACCCGCCACGTAGAAAACCATCGCCGTGCGCGGCGTGAACGCAGCTTCCAGCTCCCAGTCGAACGTCTGCAGCCGGTTCCCAACCTCGACAATCGTGCCGCCCGCCAGGGTAATGGCCGGGTCGTAGGGAATGCGGTGCGCACGCTGGATGATCACCTCATCCTTCGGGGAGACGCCGTCCTCGATCTGGCGTGCGATGGCCAGCAGGTCACCACCGTTCATCGAAGCCAGCGTCGCCAGCACCAGCCCGGCAGCAGCCCCCGCCGTGACATAGGCCGCCTCGTTGTTCGTGAGTTCCGCGATGCGCTTGCCGACCGCCTGTTGCAACTCGTGCATGTCCACGAAATTGCCCGCTGCCTCGCGCATGGCGTCTGATATCTCGGGCGCCATCAGCGACCCGCCGAGGCGCGTTAGCGTGGCATCCGCATTGATGACCGGACGAACTCCCAGCCGCTCATAGACACCCACAGAGCACTCCTTTCGCTGCCAGGACGCCCCGTTCCAGGCGCCTGAAATTACCTGGATTGAATCACGATTCAGGTTAGCCAGAAATTCAGTACGAATGGTCCCGCAGGTGGGCCCAAACGGGTCTTTGCCACAGGGTCAATGACCGCCATGATGGTGATGTTGATGACCGGTTCCCCTTCCCTCCCGGTCAGCAATCCGGTCCGCAAAACCGGACCACCCATCCCGCGACGCCCCGGCCCCGCCCGGGGCGTCGGCACGTCTGACTATCTCCAACTCACGCATCACATGCCTGAACGACTTGCGACGGTTGAGGCAGCTTCCGAGCATGCCAAAACCTTGGGATATGTGGCCTTTCGATCCGCGTGCTCCGGCGAGCAGTAGGTCGTCATGTCGCCGCCCGCGCCTTGCGCCTCCCAGTAGCGCCGCGCAATCGGCCGGCCACAGTAGGCGCAAAAGCGCCGCTCGGGAGCGACGTAGTTGACCTCCGGCTCAACCCAACGCCCGGGTTGCTCACTCACGGCTGTACCCATAGGCGGAAACTGCCTGCCCCATCGTGATGAACCCCTCGCTGATGTCCCGCTCAATCATCGCGCGGTCCCGCTGCAACGGATCGCCGTAGCCGCCGCCGCCGGGCATGACCAGCTTGACCTGGTCACCCGGGTGGAGCCGAATGCCGGAAAACTTGGACGGCGAAACCGTGCCGTACGCCTCGACGAACGTTTGCCAGGTGTCATGGCCAGCCCGCTTGACCCAGATGCCGCCGCGTTGGCCGTTCTCGCCCTCAAGCACGCCCCAGGGATCGGCCAGCATCCGGTTCAGCAACGCGCTGACGGTCACCTCCTCCGTCACGGTCAGGAGGCGCTCGCCCCCGAGACCGCCCCGGAACTCACCCGGACCGCCAGAGTCTGGCAGCAGGCGATAGGACTCGATCAGAAACGAGGGGTAGCGCGTCTCGAAAACCTCCACCGGCGTGTTCCGGCAGTTGCCGTTGATGGTCACTACCATGTTGTTGCCGTCGAGTCCCTGGCGGCCGCCCCAGCCGACGCCCTCGAAGTGGAAGTGCGCGTAGAGGTCGCCGCTGCGGGGATCCGTGCCGCCAAAGAGGAACGGCGACGACGTGCCGCCACACGCCGCCACAATCTTGTCGGGGATGGCGTGCTGCAGCGCGCCGAAGACCATGTCCGTGATGCGCGGGCTGGTCTCCGTGTTGCCCCCGGCTACGGGCGCCGGGAACTCGCAGTTGACGATGGTGCCGGGCGGCGCGATGACGGTGATCGGGAGATAACACCCCTCATTGCGGGGGATCGTCGGGTCAGTCAGGTGCAGGATGGCGTTGTAGACGGCGGACGCCGTCACGGCGTAGATGGCGTTGACCGGCCCGACCGCCTGCGGCGCTGAGCCCGTGAAGTCCGCGATCACCTCGTTATCGCCCACCGTCAGCCGCAGCCGCATCGGATAGGACGTGTCGGAGATGCCGTCGTCCTCGATGGTGTCCTCGAAGGTGTAGACCCCGTTCGGGATGGCGGCGATCTCCGCGCGCATTCGCCGCTCCGAGATGGTGATCAGCTCCTGGCAGGAGCGGCGCACCAGATCCGCGCCGTAGGTTGCCAGAAGTTCGTGCAGGCGCTGCTCTGCCAGGTCAAGTGACGACATCATGGCGCGGAAGTCACCGTAGGTCACCTTGGGCGTGCGGTGGTTGGCCAGGATGATCTTCCAGATGTCGTTGTCGTCGACACCACGCTTGCGGATCTTCACTGGCGGCAGGAGCAGCCCTTCCTGGAACACCTCCGTAGCGTCCCCGGACAGCCCCCCAGGCGTCTTGGCGCCCGGTTCCGACATGTGCGCCACGTTGGCCACAAACCCGAACAGCTCGCCCTCGAAGAAGACCGGCTTGAGCACCATGTGCTCGGGCACGTGACCCGAGCCCCGATACGGGTCGTTGTGGATGACGACATCGCCGGGCTCAAATGCGTCGAGTCCCAGCTCATCCAGCGTCCAGGTCACCGTGAACTTGATGGTGCCAATCTGCGAGGGGCAGAACTCGGCCTGCGCCAGCATCTGCCCCTGCGGATCGAAGATGACGCACGAGAAATCGAGCGACTCGTTGAAGATCGGCGAGTAGCTCGTCTTCATCATGGTCACGCCCATGTCGCGGCAGGTCGAGGTGAGGTAGTTGTCGATGACGGTCAGGGTGACCGGGTCAATCGTGGCTAGTGCGCTCATGCATTTCCTCGCTCGCTGGTCCCGGTGTCAATGAGCAACTGGCCGTCTGGCAGCACCGTCACACGCATCCCCGGCTCCACCAGCGTGGTCGAGCCAGGCTCCTCGATCACGCATGGTCCGTCGAGCCGTGAGCCAGCCGGCAGATCGTATCGCCGGTAGACCGCGGCCGGCACGTCGCCCAGGCCCCGGAAATGGACCAGTCGCGACGGCGGGTTCGGTTCGATTTTTGCTCCGAGCGATGCCCGCAACTCGGGTGTGTCGCGCTGCCCGGACACCGTGACGTGGAAGGCGACCAGTTCGATCTCCTCGCCCGCGATGGCGTAGCCGTAGCGTTCGGCATGGATCCGCTCGAACGACTCGAACGCTTCGCGCAAGGCGGCGGCGTCGATGAGTCCGGCCGCAATGGGCACGTGATGCTCATAGTTCTGCCCGGCGTAACGCATGCTGATGGCGTAGGCCACGTCGGGCTCGCCGGCGAACCCTTCGCTGCGTAGCTCCTCTTCGGCTGCCGCCCGAATCACCGCGAACTGCTGCGAGACCAGGTCTGCGTCGACGCGACTGGAGCGGAACGCCTTGGTCCAGACCTTGTCCACGCGCAGATCCGCCAGGAGCATTCCCAGCGCCGACGCATTTCCAGGGTACATGGGCACCAGGACCTGCGGAATGCGCAGCGCCCGCGCGACCGCCGCTGCGTGCAGCGGCCCGGCGCCCCCAAACGCGAAGAGCGCGAAGCGACGTGGGTCGTACCCGCGCTCCAGCGAGACCATCTTGATGGCACTCGCCATGTTCTCGTTCGCGATCTCGACGATGGCGGACGCGAGGTCGATTACGCTCATCCCGGCTTTTTCGGCCAGTCCCGCGAGCGCCTCCTCGGCGAGGTCGCGGCGCAATGCCATACGCCCACCCAGGAAGTAGCCGGGATCGAGGCGGCCAAGGATGAGG
>JALYWD010000176.1 GCA_030852885.1 Chloroflexota bacterium
GGCTAGCGCGGCAAGCGCCACCCGCCGCCCGATGCGGACTGTGATGCGGGGTTGAATTGGAACGCGGGCGCTTCCTGGAACGCGCATTCCGTCTCCGTGAACCGCTAACGTCCTGGCCCCTAGTATAAGGGCATGCAATGAGAGTTGCCCCTTGCCCGAAGCTATGCCTCAGGTCCCAATAGTGCTAACGCACGGTCTGTAGCAAGCGTTTCGCCTGGAATCACCATTGGAGTTGCGCGGTGGCTGAAGCAGTGTCAGATAACAAGACCCTGAACGTCCTGATTATCATGGGCATCTCAGTTGATGCGTTACAAAACCTGCGCCAACGTTTTCCGTCTGTGCACTTCGTGGTGCCAGGAGAGGAGACCGACAGCGACGGCCGCTATCGCATCGCCGAAGCGACGCCATCCGATGCGGAGTTGGCCGAAGCTGATGTCATCGTTGGCTGGCAGGTCTCGGCGGAGCAACTTGATCAGGCGCCGCGGCTGCGCTGGTTTCATGCCGGCAGTGCCGGGGTCGAGCACCTCGACCTCCGCGCCCTGCATAAGCATAGCGCCATCCTCACGAACTCGCGCGGTGTTTCGGCGCCAAACATGGCCGAGCACGCGATGGGCATGATGGTGGCGCTGGCACGACGTTTCCCCAGGCTGATGCGTGAGCAGTCGGCTCATTCCTGGCGAGATGAGGACACGCATCGAGAGGTGCGAGAACTGGGTGAGGAGACCCTCCTGATCATCGGCACCGGCGAGATAGGCTCCCAGGTCGCCAGCCGGGCCGCGGCATTCGGGATGCGCGTGGAAGGGCTACGGCGCCGGGCTCATGCGGAGACCCCGCCTAACTTCGACCGCATCTGGTCAGCAGACGACCTTGGCAAAGCACTCTCAAGCGCGGATCACGTCGTGGTCACGCTGCCCGATACACCCGAGACCCGAGGACTCCTGGATGCGGCCGCGTTCGCGGCGTGCAAGCCGGGCGCGATGATCTACAACGTCGGTCGGGGCGCTGTGATTGACACAGCAGCGCTGGTGGCGGCCCTGCAGTCCGGCCATCTCGGCGGCGCGGGTCTTGATGTCACCGAGCCGGAGCCGCTCCCAGCCGATTCCCCGCTCTGGGATCTGGAGAATGTACTGATCACCGCACACACGTCCGGCGCTTCGCCTCGCTACTGGGAACGGCAGGAAGCGCTCATCTCAGACAACCTTGGGCGGTACCTGGAGGGACGCCCACTTCGTAACCTCGTTGACTATGACCACGCCTACTGAGTGGCGCCGCAGCAGCGGCTGAAATATCCCGGCGCGGTCTGACTGGCATTGTCCCTGGCCATTGGACCGTCGGAATGGGGCACGGAGACGGGGTGCGCGGGACCCGAAAGCGCGAGAGCACGTCAGTCCGTGATGACCGTAGCACCAGGAGCGAAGGCACAGATATGGACAAGGCCCGCTTCATCCGCGCGCCCACGCTGCTGGTAGAACCCCGCGCGAAGCGCGGCCGTGAACGTGTCCACCACATCGCGGCGCACCAGCGCAAGCACTGCGCCGCCTTCACCACCGCCCATCATGCGCGCGCCGAGCACACCAGGCTGTCGTAGCGCAATGGCCACGAGGTCCTCCACCTCCGGGTGGCTGATCTCGTAGAGGGTGGCTGACGAGCGGCCGGATTCCGTCATGAGTTCGCCGAAGGTTTCCCAGTCGGCCTCGGTCACGGCCGTGCGGCCGCGCGCGACGCGCTCGGTTTCCTCAACGACGTGCCGCACGCGGCGCGCCAATGTGGGAGTGAGCGCGGACGACGCTTCTAGCCGGCGTAATTGTTCGGAACTCACGGCCGCGAGGAAGGGAACACCTGGATCGACGGAGCCTCTGGCGACAACGAGGGCTTCGTGACACTCTGCGACGCGCGCGGGATATGATGAGGTTCCCAGTGAGCGGGACACCCCGGAATCCGCAACGGCGAAGACGTAGTCGCCAAGCTGTGGCGACAGCGCGGCGACCTGGAGTGTGCTGCCGTCGAAGTCGATGACACCCCCGGCCACCGAGGCGGACTGATCCATCGTGCCGCAGGGCGAGCCGGCACGATGTTCGGCGGCCTGGGCGATCAGGACCACCTCACGATCCACCAGGCGACTGCAGGACAGCGCCAGCGTCAGCGAAACGCAGAGGGCGGCGGAAGAACTGACGCCGAAGCCCAGGGGGACATCGCCGGCTATGGCAATCGCCGCACCGGCGATAGGGGGTTGACCTCGTGCGGCGAGCTCCGCAATGACCCCCCGCACGTATTCGGCAGTTTGCGGTGGAGACGACGGTGGTGTGTCTGGATCGCCCAGCAACTGCTTCGCTGGGGCTGGCTCATCGACAGCGAGCAGCCAATTGCTTTCGGTCGAGGGATCAAACCCGACAGCAGTCACCACAAAGCGGTCTATGGCCGCCGCCAGGACGGGGCCACCGTTGTAGTCGAGGTGGTTGCCGAGCAACTCGATGCGCCCTGGCGCAATCGCCATGCGCCTGGGGACCCACGCGTCACCAAACGCTTGCTTCCCGGCGGCGAGGGCTCGGTCAACGCTTCGTTGCGCTGAGGTTCCGGCAAAACGTTCCATGGTGAGGATCAGCGGCGCATCTGGATGACCTTGAAGGCCTCCGCGAGCTCGAAGTCCTGACCTTCCGCCAGCTCCCGAGCGCGGTCCCGCATGCGCTCTTCCAGGTCTTCCGAGCCGCCAACCTGGGACTCATGCGCGCGCAGGGCGTGCATTTTTCGGTCAAAGGTTTCCGAAATGTCGATCAACTTGTCTGGATGCTCAGCACCGAAGAACCAGATTTCGGCCGTCTTGTGTGGCTCCAGTCCCTCTTTCAGGTGATCGGGGAAGTAGAGCGGATCGCGCGCGGTCGGGTACACGGCGTCGGTTGAGGCCAGCCCGACGGCCCGGTGATCGGGGTGCAAGGCGTAGGGGCGGAAGGGATCATGGGTGATGATCACATCCGGCTTGTAGGTGCGGATCATGCGCACGATCTTCTCGCGCAGCGCAAGATCAGGCATCAGTGATCCATCTTCGCAGCGGAGGAAGATCACTTCATCCATACCAAGGCGGTTGGCTGCCTCGGTCATCTCGCCTTCGCGCAACCTTGCCAGGTCTTCCGATTTGGCGTTGACATCCGGGCTGCCCTTGTCCCCGGAGGTCACCTGGATGAGGATCACCTTGCGTCCAGCATCCTTCAGGCGTGCCACCGTGCCCGCTGAAGAGAATTCGCTGTCGTCCGGGTGGGCAACAACCAGCATGTACGTCTGAAACTCTTCGTTGAGATCGACTGGATGTGTCATGCGTCCCTTATCCCTGAACCTTTGCTGGTGACAACTGCGCCTTGATCGCGGCAGGAATCTCATCCAACGGAAGCGTTACCTGGTCACCGCTGGCGAGCGCCTTGATGGTGGCCTTGTTCTCCGCAAGTTCGCCGGACCCCACGATAACGGCCAGGGGAATGCCCCGGCGGTCAGCGAATTTCAGTTGGTCTCCGAGGCCGCGTTGCGGCTGGAGCGAGAGGTCCGCTCGTAACCCGGCGTCGCGCAGTGCGTGGGCCAGCCTTGCGCCCTCGGAGACGGTGTCTTTCATGACCACGATGGCCACATCCGCCACACTGGTCGGAGCGGGCAACAGGTTGTGCTCCCGCACCACCTCGATGATGCGCTCGAGGCCAAGGGACATGCCTGTCGCCGGTATCGGCCTGCCGAGAAACGCGCCAACGAGTCCGTCGTAGCGGCCAGCGCCCCCCACGGAGCCCACCTTCGGCTCGGTGACGGTGGCCTCGAAGACCGGGCCCGTGTAGTAGTCGAGGCCCCGGGCGAGCGCGAGATCAAGGCTGAACCGATGCTCGGCCACGCCGAACGCTGGCAGCAGTTCGAAGATGACGCGCATGTCAGCGATGGCGTCCGCTGCGCCGGGGACTTCGCGCAGTTCCTGGTCGAGAACGTCCAGGAGTTCCGCTGGCCGTCCGGTGCGCGTTACGAGATCGAGTACCCGTTCGGCCTGGTCAGTGGAAAGACCCGCCTCCGCGAGTTCCCCGGCCACGCCTTCACGGCCGATCTTGTCAAGTTTATCAATCGCCCGGTAGAGCGCTGTTGCTTGCTCGGGGGCAACCCCAACCGCCAGGCCAATGCTTTCCAGCAACCGGCGGTGGCTGATGCGGATGACGAACTCAGGCACGCCAATCGCTTCCAGCGCCTCGGCCATGATTGTGATGACCTCGGCGTCCGCGATGGGGGAGGCAGAGCCGGCGATATCGGCATCACACTGCCAGAATTCGCGGAAGCGCCCGCGCTGGGGGTTTTCCGCCCGCCAGACCGGGGCAATGTGGTAGCGCTTGAACGGGAGCGCGAGCTCGTTCTGATGCTGGGCCACCACACGCGCCAGCGGTACGGTGAGATCGTAACGCAGCCCGACCTGGCGTCCTCCCGCGTCTTCAAAGCGGTACATCAGCTTCTCGTTCTCGCCGGCCTTCCCGGTGAGCACGTCGAGGTACTCGAGGGCCGGGGTGTCCAGCGGCTCGAAGCCATGTTGCTCGAAGATGCCACGGAAGATAGTGATGATGCGCTGCCGGAGAATCATTTGCTCCGGCAGGTAGTCGCGGAAGCCCTTGAGCACGCGTGCTTGCCGCTTGCCGCCCCCGCCTTCTTTGCCCACGAACGCCGTGTCCTTTCCGTCCGTGCCTGAAGCGCGGTCAAATGCTGCGCGATGCTAGCCGAGTCTCCAGCGAGAGGCAATCAGCAGGTTAGCGCTGTTTGTCTATCTCGTAAACCAGGTGCCCAAGCTCCGGGACGATGAGCTTCGACATGGCCAGGCGCACGGCGTTCGTCGATCCCGGCATGGCGACGATCAGGGTATTGCCTGCAACGCCCGCGACTGCCCGTGAAAGCATGGCCGCCGAGCCGATCTCCTGCCAGGAGAGCATGCGGAATAGCTCACCAAAGCCGTCGATCCGCTTCTGGAGCAAGGCGGCGATGGCGTCATACGTCGTGTCTCGCGCCGAGATGCCGGTCCCGCCATTCGTAAGGATGACCTGGATGTCGTCGTTCGCAATCCACCCGGAGAGCATGCGCTCGATGATCGCGGGGTCGTCAGGCACGATTTGATAGTCGGCGACTTTGTGTCCCGTCAACCGGAGCATGTCCCGGATGACGCCTCCTGACGTATCGGTATCTTCCACGCGCGTATCGCTGATCGTCAGGATGGCGCAGCGAACTGAATCGGGCGCGGCAGCGCGGTGAGCCGCGGCGCCACCGGGAAGTGAGCCAAAGCCGGCGCCGGAATCCATTTTGAACCCTTCAGCTGACGCTGGCGCGGCCTGCGAGAGCCGCGCCGAGCGCACGTGCAAACAAGCATCTATCAGGTCGTGACAGGCGTACCTTCTGGACCGGCTTCTGGGGTCGCGGCCGGCGCCTCGGTTGAGGCAGCCTCCGCCGAAGCCTCCGGGGTGGCTGCGGCTGCTTGCAACGACGAGAGTTCGGCGCTGACCTCATCCTGCGCCGCGTTGTGATTCAGAAACACGGTGACGGTGGTGCTGCCGCCGTTGTCGTGCAACCAGGCGGTCCCGCTGTAGCCGGAGTCATTCTGCTCCGCCAGGCCAATGAAGAGGTTGCCGTTCTCATCCGGCACGCCGCCTACGTTGCCGCAGGCGATATAGATTGAAGGATCGGCTGCGTCATGGACGTTGAGGCCATGCCCACCGGAAATGATATCAGCGAGTGCGACATCGACTTCCGTGGTGGCGGTTGCCACGGGAATGGGAGCGCCGCCAAAGCCAGCGACGTCAGGAATCGCGCCCTCGGCGGACGCTGCCTCACCGGTCAGCTCGCCCACCCAGGCGGGGAACACCAGGTCAGCCAGCGCGTATGCAGGCTGAGGATCCAGGTCATCACAGGTCCCCAGGTGCAGATGGTTGGGGTAGCCAGGCGAGGCTTCCATGCCCGCCATGGGCGTGGCGTCCTGGGCGAGCCCTGCGCCAATAATGCCGAGTGTGAGCGCGGTCGCCACCGTGGCAGTTGCGATCAATTTTCCGGGAACACGCATGGTGCGACTCCTTTTGCCTGCAGTCCGCTCATGCTGAAGCACCGGGTCACGGCCAGATGGGTTAGCCCGATCCCGTGACCCCTCCGCAGCATACAGGATTCATCCCGGCGTAGCAGGACGCACACAACGTTTGTCAGCCAGTAATGGCGTTCTCCATGTGTGACACCCTGGTGACCCGGCCTCCGCGATCCAGGGTGATGCCAAGGATATCAATGCGCCAGGTCAGATCCTGGAATTCTGGATGCGCCATGAGAAATGACTGGGCCGCCGCAAGCAACCGCCGCTGCTGGGCAGGAGTCACCGCCTGTTCGGCCTCAATGAGCCCGCCGCGCCGGACCTTGACCTCGACAAAGACGAGGACATCGCCCTGCCGCATGACCAGATCAAGTTCCCCGGTCGGGCAGCGCCATTGCTCCGCCAGGCAGGTGTATCCATTCGCTTCGAGCTGCCGGCGCGCGAGGTGTTCTCCCGCGTCACCAAGCCCCTGGCGCGCCGTGCGCACTATGACGGCGATCCCCACGCGGCAACCGGCGAAAAGCAACGGCGATGGTGCGCGCTTGGACCGTGCTCGGCGAGACGCGCCTTGTGCAGCGGCGAGCAGTACCCTTTGTGGAGCTCGAAGCCATAGCGGCTTTCCTCTACCGCAAGGTCGATCATCATGCGGTCCCGGGTCACCTTGGCCACGATCGAGGCCGCAGCGATCGAGAGGGAAAGTGCATCGCCGTCAATGGGCCCGAGTTGCGGGAGACCCAGATCGATCACGCAGGCGTCGATGACCAGGGCCTCGGCTGCCACATCGAGTTGAAGGACCGCGCGCTCCATGGCAATGCGGTTGGCCGCGCCGAGCCCCATCCTGTCCAGTTCATCGACGGGAACGATGCCGACGCCAATGCTTTGCGCGACGGCTTCGATGTCCGCCAGGGCGGCGATCCGGCGCTCGTGCGTGAGCAATTTGGAATCGCGGACGCCAGACAGCGCTGCGACCAGCTCATCGCGCCGGCCCGAGGGGAGGATCACGGCGGCGGCAACCAGGGGGCCGGCCATGGCTCCGCGGCCGACCTCATCGACACCGGCGACGCTCGGCATGCCGCATTCCCAGAAGACGGATTCCCACTCCAGCGAGGGGGGGCGCGCGCCAGGTTGGGCGGAGTGGAGTGTTGCTGCTGAATGCTTGCCGGCAGGTTTCGTGGTTACCACCCCTGGACACTACCACGCGAGAGGGAAACACATCGGCCACCTGGTCATACACCAGGCGGCCGAGCGTCACAGCGTCTTGTTTTGAAGAATTAGGTCCGCCGCTCCTTGATGCGGGCAGCACGGCCAGTGAGTCCACGCAGGTAATAGAGCTTGGCGCGGCGCACGCGGCCCCGGCGCGTAACCTCGATCTTGTCGATGCGAGGAGAGTGCACAAGGAAGGTCCGCTCCACGCCGATGCCGTGGGAGGCGAGGCGCCGCACTGTGAAGTTCTCGTTGATTCCGCCGGCACGGCGGCGAATCACCACACCCTCGAACACCTGGATGCGCTCGCGGGTGCCTTCAACAACCTTGGCATGCACGCGCACCGTGTCTCCGGGACCAAAATCAGGAACATCGGGCTTGAACTGTTCAGCCTCAATTTCGCGGACGATTTGGGCGACCATTGAACTCCGTCTTTCTCTTCCAGAACTCGGCGGGCTCATGGCGGATGCGCAGCGCACTCCAAACGGCCCGAAATCTCACGCGTAGCAAAGTAAGCGCTCGTCATGAGAGCACAGCGAGCGAGTTTAGCATGTGATAGTTGTTCTGTCATATGTATTCAGGAGGGCGGGGTACTACTCCACGCGGGAAGGGCCTTCTCCAGGAGCGTCAGCACGGATTCCAGTGAACGTTGGCCGCGGCTCCCCGCGCCGGGATTGAGACTGGTCACCGCAATGGCGGCTACTTTGCCGGTCCCGAGGACGAAACTCATCGCCTGCGATAACTCGTCCACGGTCAGGCCTTCCGCGGAGGGCGTCGAGGCGCTGGGAACAAAACGCGGATCTAGCACGTCCAGGTCGACGTGGAGATAGAGCAAGTCGCTGCGGCTGGCCAGCCAGTCCACAACCTCAGCAAAAGGAGCGCCCTTGCGGACCTCGCCAACGGGAACCACGCGCACGTCGGTGCTGCGCAGCAACTCTGCTTCCTTTT
Organism: Chloroflexota bacterium; assembly: GCA_030852885.1. Taxonomy (GTDB): domain Bacteria; phylum Chloroflexota; class Chloroflexia; order Thermomicrobiales; family UBA6265; genus JACCXM01. The sequence continues at coordinate 8,219 of JALYWD010000176.1, forward strand.
CATCGAGGTCACGAGTGCCGGCCAGCACCAGGCGGTCTGTTGCTATAGGCGCGGCAAGTCCCGCCGCTTCGCGCCAGAGGGGGCCGGCCAATCCGGCCAGGATGGCGAGTGGCATGCCGGCGAGGATGCCGCTGTAGGAGGTCTCCGGCGTATTGAAGTCACCGTGCGCATCCAGCCAGACGATGCCTATCGGGGTGCCTGCGCCCACCGCCGCCTGTAGGCCGGCCACGACGCCGATGGCCGCCGTGTCATCGCCAGCCAGGACAAGAGCGCCGTTGCCTGCCTGCCGCGCGGCACTGATCAGTTGGGCGGTGTTGGCGCCGAGTTTGCCGATGTTGACGGCAGTGCGACCGTCCTCGCGTTCGGAGGGTGAGAGGTGGGCTGAGATTTCCGAGCCGACTGCCAGACCGACCTGGCGAAGCCTGCCGGAAAGTCCCGCAGCGCGCAGGGCGTCCGGCCCGCCCCCAACACCCTCGCCGTGCCGATCGTAGCGATAGGGCACGCTGATCACATCAACCAGCATCGGTTCCTCCGCGGCAGTCCTGAACTCCAGCATTCCAGGGCACTGTGTGATGAAGCCACGTGCTGGGTATACCAGTTTTCCCGCGAGACGTGCTAAACCCCTGTTGCAGAGCGTCGCGCCGTAGAAGGGTGTATCAAGTATCTCGTGACATCGCGGCAATCAACACACGCGCAATCTGGTCCCAATGCAGTCCCTGGAAACGATCCCAACCAGGAGGATCACTACTCGCTGCTGGGCGTGACCTTCATGGCGACCAATGCCGAGATTACCCAGGCGTACCGCCGATCGATGAAGCGAGCGCACCCGGACCGGCAAACGCCGGAGCGTCGTGCGGCGGCTGAAGAGACCGCGCGGCGCCTTAACGCCGCGTACACCGTGTTGAGCGACCCGATCAAACGGCAGGCGTACGACCGCACTATTCGCCAGCAAGTGATCCAGGACCAGATCATGCGCCAGTACGTGGGCGGCTTCCACACGGGGGATGGTAGGCCCTCATACCCGGAGATGGAACGCCATGAGCCAACCGCCGCCGAGCGCCGCGAGCGCGTCGCGGCAGATCGCCGGGCGTGGCTGCTGCTCATCGGATTTGCCGCCGTGTTCGCGGTCGTGATCATCGTTGCCCTGGTCGCAAGCGCGGTGTTTGGTTCGCTATTCGAGGCGGTCAGGTAGCGCGGCGTGCAAATGGGACCAGGGAGCCGCTCTGCAGCGACCGCGCCTCAATCAAAAGCCGCGAACCCTTGCCGGTGTCACCCGAATGGCTACCGAGAACTCGGCCGCCAGCGACTCTGGTGTCATGCCGATCTGAACAGTGCCCCGGGCATACTTCCGCCGGTACTCGTCATGAAGATTGGAGGGCGGAGCAGACGGATCGACAACCGCTTCTCCGTTCAGGATGACGACATCCTCGCCTTCTTCGTTGGCCTGGAAGTTCAGGCTGACCTGCGGGTTTGCGGCGATGTTGCGCAACTTGGGGGCGTTGGGCTGGCTGTAGATGAGCACCGTTTCGCCGTCCCAGTAGAACCAGATGAGCGATGGCTGTGGGGCGCCGTTACGAGTGATTGTCGTCAGCCACAGCAGATCATCGTTTCCGAGGCGTTCTGCTACTCGCTTGCCGAACTCGGTGCTCGTGTCAATCACCATCCGCCGAACCTCCGGAATGCAAGACGCACATCAAGCGGGCAGTATCCCCCAGCGAGGGTACTGCCCGTTCGACCTGCCGTCGCCAGGTGCTAAAAACCGCGAAGCTTGGCCGGAGTGACGCGGATTGGCACGGAATACGCCGCCGCGAAGGACTCCGGCGTCATGTTGATCGAGGCGATGCCGTCCGCGTACTTCTCGATGAAGGCCGGGTTCTGATCAGCAGCGGCGGTGGATGGCTCAATCTCGGCTGTCCCGGTCAGGACCACGACGTCGCCGCCGTGAAAGTCGCTGTTGAAATTGAGGCTGACCCGGCCGGACCGCTCGATGTTTCGGATCTTTGCCTGGTTGGGATGGCTGTAGATGAGCGCGGTCTGACCGTCCCAGATGAACCAGACAGGAACCGGTTGGGGTGTTCCACCGCTGTCTCCTGTGGTGAGCCAGACGACCTGCTCGTCAGCCAGTCGTCTGGCGACCCGTTGACCAAAATCCGAACTGGTATCGATGATCGACATGTGCACTCTCCCAAGTGATGCAAGCGTTGCGCGCCCTGGTCCGCGCGTTGGTCGCTGTTTCCAGGGGCGACCACCATATTGGTGAGTATCGCTGCTCGCAACAGGGGCGCAACTGCCGTCGGCCCGCTTCCCAACCAACTCGTCGATCATCCTCGTGTGAGATGGCGCGGGGTAGTCATCTCACCCCGCGCCGTGCTTGTAGTCCGAGCGAGCCGCGCCCGGGGGCGATCAGTCGGCGTTGGTCACGCGATACGCCACGCCATCCACAACCACAATGACCTGCTGGCCAAGCGCGAAAGCCGCGGCCACTTCAGGATGCTCGTCAAGCAGCGTGAAGT
>JALYWD010000214.1 GCA_030852885.1 Chloroflexota bacterium
CGGCCGGGATGCTGGTTGATTAGCGCTCGTTCTCGTTAGCCAGGGCGCGATCTCGCACGGAGGCGAGCAGGGGATCACTGATCTCCGCGCTCGCCTCTGCCGCAAATGACGCCATAGCGCGATTGACGTCTTGCTCCAGATAGGCGCGCGACTGCAGGAACGTCTCCAGGCGGTCAACCTGCTTCACGAACTGCGCCTCGGGAGATGTTGCATCAGCCAGTTCCTGCCAGAGGCCGGTGATTGTTGTGCCAGCGGCGGGAGGGAGCGCGGAAACGAGCTGGTCGATTGCGGCTTGCTCGGCCGCGCGTTTGGCGGCAGTGCGCTCGGGGCTCCGGGCCTGTCGTGCGTTGAGGAAGGCCGCGCGGTCGCTGGATGATTCCCGCGCGTTGACATCCTCGGCGGCGTAGGGCGTCCAGTCTCCGATCTCCGCTTCCGGCAGATCGTGGATCAGCGCCAGCGCGAGGACGCGCGCCGGATCGAGCGCAGCGCCAGCGGCGCGGGCCTCAAGCGCCGCCATCCAGGCCAGCAGCGCCACGCCCAGCGAGTGATCCGCGACGGACTCTACATCGAGGGGAGGTACGCCCCGGTCCAGCCACCCCTGCCTTGGCACCCGCTTCAGCCGTTGGACCTGCTGCGCCAGGAGTAGCAGCCCCGCCGCGGCGTCTGCACCGGTTTTCATGTTATGACTTTCAGGCATCGACAATCCTGTTCGTACGCCGCTATCCTTGGCCCACCCGAACCCGCAGAGCGCGACCCGCGAAGCGTAGCGTCGCGCCGGACGCTCCACGCATGCGTCGTTGTTGCCGCCGACTCACTACGTTCGCTGGGAGGGAGCCGACCGTGCCACAAGGAGCCGCTGCGCGGGCGCTCCTGGGCGTCATTGCGCTGATAACCATCATCGCTCTGGCCGTGGTACCGGTGGTCGATGCACGCCCCAAGGACAAGAAGAACAACGACACCACCACGACCGAAGTTACGAGCGACGCGAACGGCGACGCAGTCAGCGACGAGACCGCGTCGCAGACCACGGGCAACGGTGGCGACGAACGGACGCTGCTCTCCTCGGATGCGGACGGCGACTACATCCCGGACTCCCTGGACAACTGTCCAAATGTGCAGAACCCGGACCAGTCCGATGCTGACGGGGATGGGGCCGGAGACGCTTGCCCGATCTACTACGACACCGACGGCGATGGAGTTGCCGACAAGGAAGACAACTGCCCCGGCGTCTCAACGACTGACTTCCGGGATACGGATGGCGACGGCGCCGGCGATCCCTGCGACAAGTCGCCTGATGGGGTCGAGCCGGAGCCGGTCCAGGTCGCCGATTACGTGGACCAGGGGGAGCCGGCGCAGGCAGAACCCGAGACGGTCAACGGCGCGAACCAGGACGGCCAGAGCATCGAGCGGGAGGGGCGCAACCGCTCCCGGCAGCGTTCACGCACGGAAACCTCCGAGCCGGTCATTACCACCGGGTCAGACGGCGCCGAGACGGCGGATGGCGTCTCGGCCGGCGACGGCGAAGCGATTGCGGTGGCTGAGGATGGCGTCGGCAGCGAGGGTGAGGTCATCACCGAGGGCCCGGACGCCCAGCCCTACGAGCCTTCTGGCCGGGATAACCCACGTCGCAACGAAGAGCTGATCGCCGAAGCCGCGGCCTCCGGCGAACTCTACGCCGAGCCGCAGGCGCCGCCGGCAGCCCAGCGGGCCTGGGATGAAGACGTGCTGGACGGGGATTGGCAGGTCGTGGCCCGCATCGATAGCGGCGCCAACGTCTCCGAATCCGCACAGAGCGCGGCCGAGTCTGACACAAGCCAGTCCGTGCAGAAGAAGCGGTCTTCAGACAAGGACAAGCAAAAGAAGAAGAACGGCAAGAAGAAGAATGGCAAAAAGGCGAACGGCAAGAAGAACCAGACGCGTGACGCCGACGTGGAAAATGGCGATGCCGCCTTCGCCCGTGGCTGGGCGTTGACCTCTGTTCCGCTCCAGGAGGAGGTCGAACCGGGTGACCGTGAACCAGGCGATGACGGCGGCGTGTCGCCCGTGCCGGTGGAGAACGGCCTGGTCCTGTCTGGCGGCTCCGACGAGCAGCCTGATCCCGCCACCGTCGATTCCCCGGGGGCGGGCAGCGCCGAGCAGGTAGCTGACGCCGAGGTGGCGACGGAGCGCAGTTCGAAGAAGCGCGACAGTGGCAAGAAAGATGGCAGCCGCCGCAATGGTTCCTCGCGCGCTGCTGCCGCGCCCGCCACGCGGTCTGAGGCATCCTCCGGGTCACAGGAGCGCAAGAGCACGTCGTCCCAGAAGACGAACAAGAAGAACGCCAACCGCGCCGGCAAGGCGAAGCAGCGCAAGCGAGAGCGCAACGCCCGCGCGCGCCAGAAGACGGAGCAGCGCAGCGGGAAGCAGGAAGCCTGGAAAGGGGACCGCTACTTCGACGGCGGGTCAGCCGTGGACTACCGCGATGCCTTCGAGGTGGCGGGCACGGACGACCAGGATCTGTACCTGACGGCACGAACAGGTGACGGCCCCGGCAAGAAGCGCGGCTTCAGCTATGCCATCCCGGTCGAGGGTGAGGGTTCGTATCTCGTGCGGTTCTACTTTGTGGAGCCGGATGACACCGAGGTTGGCGCGCGGGTCTTCTCGGTTTCAGCCGAGGGAGATGATCTGGTTGATGGACTCGATCTCGCGGCCGAGGCGGGCATTGGCACAGCCGTGGTGAAGCAGGCGGAAGTGCGTATCGATGATGGGACGCTGGACCTGGATTTCACGGCCAGCGAGGGCGCACCGATCATCTCCGCAATCGAAGTCCTGGAGCACGCGAGGTAAGCGCGCCCAGGCGACGATGGTATAACCTGTCGCGGCTCTGTGGTGCGGAACGGCCCGCGCTGCTATCTGGAGACGCGACCTGATGACCGATCCTCGCCTCACTGCCTGGGCACGTACCCTGATCAACTACTCGACGAACGTCAAACCTGGCGACGTGGTCTCGATCGAGGGCGACGTTCCCTCACGTCCACTGCTGCAGGCCCTGTATCGCGAAGCGTTGAACGCGGGCGGCCGCCCGGTCGTCATCCCGCGTTTGCCGGAGGTGCAGGCGGATCTGCTGGAGGTGGGCTCGGACGAGCAGATAGCCTGGTTGTCCCCGGTCGATCAATGGTCGCGCGGGACCGCCGATGTCTACATCCGCGTTATGGCCGAGGAGAACACGAAGGCACTCTCCCGGATCAACCCGGAGCGCCAGATCGCGCGGAAGCGGGCCGTTGCCCCGCTGCTGAAGACGATGATGGAGCGCGAGGCGGACGGAACGATCCGCTGGGTGCTAACCCTGTTCCCGACCGACGCCTACGCCCAGGACGCCGAGATGGCGACCGATGCGTTTGCGGAGTTCGTGTACGAGGCGTGCAAGCTGAACGCGCCAGACCCTGGAGCGGCCTGGCAGGAACAATCCGCCACGCAGCAGCGTTTGATTGAATGGCTGGCGGGTAAGCAGGTGGTGCAGCTCAAGGGGCCGGATACCGACCTGCGGGTGACCGTGGGTGGCCGGACGTGGATCAATTGCGACGGGGACAAGAACTTCCCGGACGGCGAAATCTTCACGGGCCCGGTCGAAAATGGCACGGAAGGCCACGTGCGCTTCTCCTACCCTCGTGTGGTTGATGGCCGGGAGATCGACGACATCCGCCTCCGCTTCGAGGAGGGCCAGGTCGTGGACGCCTCGGCGGCGCGCGGTGAGGAATACCTGCTCGAAACCCTGGACGCCGATCCTGGCGCGCGCTATCTCGGCGAGTTCGCCTTCGGGACGAACTACGATATCACCCGCTTCACGCGCAACATCCTCTTTGATGAGAAGATCGGCGGTACCGTCCACATGGCCCTGGGCGCCGGGTACCCTGAGTCTGGCAGCGTCAACGAGTCCGCGATTCACTGGGACCTGATCTGCGACCTGCGCGATGGCGGCGAAGTCCTCGTGGACGGCGAGCCATTCATGCGCGACGGCGCGTTCCTGGTCTAGCGGCGATCTGTGGAAGGCTTGTTTCGCAACGAGACTACGCGACGTGGATTCCTGGGCGCGGC
>JALYWD010000217.1 GCA_030852885.1 Chloroflexota bacterium
GGCAGCTGCAGCGGGTTGAAACCCGTGGGCTCGCCATTGCGGATCGGCAGGTACTGACCGCCGAGCGCACGCACCAGAATCTCCAGCCCCCGATCCTTGTCGAACAGCACCTGGGTCACACCCTGCCGCGCCAGCAGCGCCACCAGGAACCCGATGAAGACCGTCTTGCCGGAACCGGTCGGACCGCAGATGAAGGTATGGCCCGTGTCCTTGCGGCTGCCGCCTTGCGGATCCTTTGGATCACTGGCATGCAGCGAGAAGTAGTAGGGCGACCGGGCGCTGGTGATGAACATCGACAGCGCATCGCCCCAGTGATTGCCCGTAGCGCGGCCCACGGGGAAGTTGTGGAACGCTGCCAGTGCGGAGAAGTTTCGCGAGGTTATTGGCGCCTTGCGCGGCCGGAGCGCAAAGTTGCCGGGCAGTTGCGCCCAGAATGCCGCCTCCAGCGCCAGATCCTCCCGTGCCACCGTCATCCCGGTGTCAGCCAGCAGGGTTCTGGCCAGTGCCACCGCATCGTTGAGGCGCTTCAGCCGCTGCTCCTCAGGATCTGCGGACTGGAGCCGGGGCGCGTCCGCCAGGACTTGCAGCGTCAGATGATGATCGCCCATCACGAACTCATTGCTGGTGAGCGCGTCCAGCGCCTCCACGAGCTCCTCTGCCTGCGATACCGCAAAGTCACCGGCATTGGCCATCCGGGCCCGCTGTCGTTGCAGCAACCCCTGCCCCGTGGCCTTGCTCAGGAACGAGAACGACTGCGTGAGCACGAACGAGAACGGCGCCGATAGCAGCGCATTGAGCATGCCGACCGTGGTTGGGCTGGGGTACTCCTTGATGCCGAGCATCGCGCCAAGACGGGTGTCGGTCGGGAGCCGATACTCGATCACCTCTGAACCGAATATGAGCCGGGACGTTGCCAGCGCCTCGTTCAGGGGCGCGCGTGGCAGCGGTACGGGGCGCCATTCCCCATTGACCAGTACCGAAAGGAACTCCAGCAGCCGGGAATGTAGCCTGTGGCCGCGGACATACACGCCCAAGCTCTCCGGCTCATAGCGCGCCAGCGACGCGCGCAAGGTCTGGCCCAATTTCTCACACACGTCCAAGGCATCCGTGAGATCGCCCGTGTCGGTGTCACGCGCCCGCCGCGACAGCCATTTGGCTGCGAGCCCCGTGGCAGCCCCCGTGACTGGCCGATAGACGACAGAGACGCAGATCTCGTTGACCATCAGCGTCTCGCTGGTCAGGCGGTGCTGGTAGCGCGCCGCCAGCTGGTCGGCGAACCCCGTACCCGGCACCGCCTCGTAACCCACCGTCTCCCGGCGCCGGATCACATGCGTCCACAGGGAGACGTTGGGAACGGCAATGTTCCGCCACGTCACATTGAGACGTTCATGCCAGTTGTTGAGCTCCTCGTCATCTGCGCTCTCGAAGCTGGCGCCTAACATTCGAAACGCCAGCACGTAGTCACCCCCGCGGGTTCGCACTAGGTTTGGTGCCACATGCGCCGCGTAGGGAATGTGCTCGGCGACGCAAGCCTCACGGCCCAAAGCTGCGGCATGCCTCATGGAGTCACCACCCTCGCCTGCAGCGGCCGGTGGGACACCAGTACGACCCCGGTTCCGTGGCGCTGACCGCTGATCCGCGGCGCATCAATCTGCAGTGCCGAGTAGCTGCTGGCCTTCCAGACGCGGAAGTTGCGGGCGTAGGCCGGCAACCGGGTTCGCCCCCAGATCATTAAGAGATCGAAGAATCTGGCGTCCCGCAGGCACAGCAACGCACACAGCCCATGAATCGGCACGGCGATCAGCATGGTCAGGAGGTTTTTCGTCAGGAGAAAGACCTCCATCGTGAAGACCAGATTGAACAGCAGCGCCGAGAAGGTGACGCCCCAGCGCATCGGGGGCCGCGTCACCGCCACAAACAGCGGATCACCGATCAATCCGAGGTTGCGTCCGCTCATGGCATTACACCGCGAACATGCCGCGAATCCAGGTCACGATCTGCGGAGCGCCAAAGATGATGGCGATACCGATGATCGCGCCTATGGGCCAAGCCCAGGAGATCCGGTTGGCCATCGCCATGAACCCCAGCACCATCACCAGGATCACAGCGATGGGCGTAGCCCAAGCCAGAATATTCGTCTGCAGAGAAGTGGCGCCGGTGAGGAATGGTGAGGCCTGAGCAAGCGCCAGATCCGGAAGCAGCAGCATTGCGGCCATCGCCAGCAACAGGGTCGCCGCCCGATCCGATAGCACAATCCGTCGCTGAGTCATGATTGTTGTCCCCACGTAAGTGTGTGGGTCTATCGGATCACGCTCAGTAGGTCTCAGGACATCTCAGTATCGCGGCTTTTGTACTGGATACTCGGCAAAGTCCCAGCGTCCGGATCCAGCATACAACCGGCGTGCCGTTCAGCCTCTGCGGCGCGCGGTTGACAGACAGTGGCCACGCAACCGCTCGCCGGCGAGAAGCTGGATTCCAAACAAGTGCAGATCGTTCAGAGCGTCTGGATCCTCTGATTGGGCAGAGACGAGCAGCCCTCGCCAGAAAGCGTGCGATTGAGCCCACCGCAGACGCATTTCGTGACTGTAATGCAAGCTCACGTGATCCAGCTGCTGCGGTGTCAGTGAGCCGATCAATTCCGCCACGGAATCTGACATTCCGAACAGCAGGCTCGCGACAACGCGATCCTCGCGAACCGTAGGCCAGACGATCATCAGCGTTTCACGCGTAAACTCCGGTAACCAGCAATCGGCCCGGTGGGCCTGGACACGTTGGTCTGTCAGCAGTGCTTTAGACGTGCGAATCACGCCCTGCCACCAGGCCTCATTCTGAAAGTTGAGGTCCAATAGAAGGACTGGAATTTGCGCGGCCTTGCGCCGTGCTGAGAGATCCAGCTGGCGCCAAAGATCCGCGTGGCGTGTCACGACCTCCAGCGAGGTCGGCGTACCCAATGCGGCCAGCACTGACAGCACATCTAGCAGGTACTCGTTCAGCTGAAAAACATCCTTCAGGGCGCGCGTACGCGACCATCGGTGCGCAGGCATGGCATTGCAGGGCAGACTCGGTCGACGCTTCGCTGCGGGCATTGGCTTCACCTCCACGATGATTCTGCACGGCGACTCGGCTGGCGTGGACCCGCATATTTGAGCGATTACGCCATAAAGGCGGGACCCGCGACCGACAGTTTTCCCTGAGACTGAAGCTCCCGCGTGCCTCGAGGGTGCGCCGCCTTCCTGAACGACGGAAAACGCAGTGAAGTGAGTACCCCGGGCGATCCCGACGATCGAGATATGCGGCGGCGGCAACTGGCTAAGCGCCTGGTATCCCATCACGCCCGGACACAGACGATCACGGAGTTCACCGGATTCTCGCGCAACCATTTGGAGACCCTCCGTCGCCGCTGGGGCGTACCCACGAGCGCGCGGCACCGTGGTCCGTCACCCACCTCATTCGCCGAGTTCTTCCGCAATGCCAGAACGATTCAGATGGCGACGGCAGCAGCCGTACTTTTCCACCTGCTGGATTTCCGGCTGGAGCCCGATTTCAGCAACGCGGCAGGACGGACAAAGCTGGAGCACGGAGAGCGGCTTTGCTACGTGTATGAGGCGCTGCAGGCTTGCTTCCCTCATCTTGGCCTTGAGTTCGAGCACATGGTGCTGCTTGCCGTCGGACTCTCGCGTGGCGAGGCCCTGCGGCTGGGTCACTGCACACTATGCGGCTCCGCTCTACTGGTAGACAACTACGCGGTGCGACTTCCAGTCTGCAGGCACTGCAGTCGGGATGCCATTATTCACAGCAACTAGAGTTCCTGACCCTCGGAGCTGCCAGGCAATTCGGAGGAGTGCAGCACCCAG
>JALYWD010000232.1 GCA_030852885.1 Chloroflexota bacterium
TGTACCTGCCGATGGCGCTCGGCTCGCCGTGGCTGCTGCTCTTCGCGCAAGCGGCGGTGGCGTTCCCGTTCCTCTACTGGGCGATTGATGGCGCGATGGCGAGCATCGGGGTCGTGGAACTGGACGAAGCCGGGCGCATGAGTGGGGCCAATGGCTGGCAGATCCTCTGGTTGCTGGTGGTGCCGCAGATAGGCGCGGGGATCGCGGCGGGTGGGATGCTCGTCTTCGCGCTCAGCTTCGGCGAGTTCGCGCTGGCGCAGATCCTGGTTGGCGCACGCTTCGAGACGGTCGCGCTCTACAGCCTCGACCTGCTGGCTCTGGCCAACTCCGACTTCCCGCGCCTGGCCGTGCTGACCGTGCTCAGCATCGCCATTCTCAGCACCGTCTCCATCGGCGTCGTCCTGCTGAACCGGGACAGCGCCGAGCACGCCGTGGCGCGCACGGCGTTCACCACGCGGGAACACCTGGGGGACTGAGGGCGCAGTTCGCGCTCTCAGTCCCCGGCGCGGTGACCACGGAACTCGGAGTCGTCGCGCAAGACCGGTGGCTCCTCTACACCAGATCGTTCTCGCGCGGTCGTGTCCGGGGGCAAGCTCGGCAGGCCCCATTCGTAGAGCCAGGTCTGGAAGAAGGCGTCCAGTTGCTGCCCGGACATCTCCTCGGACAGCGCGATGAAATCCTCCGTGGTCACGTTCTCGCCCCGGTAGCGCTCGACCCACTCGCGCAGGATGGCGTAGAAGGTCTCGTCGCCCACCGTGCGCCGCAACGCTTCCAGGGTCATGGCGCCGCGGTTGTAGACGGTCACGTTGAAGACATTTGCCGCGCCTGGGTTGACGGGCGGGCGGTTCATCCCTTCGAAGTAGCCGAAATACGGGGAGTCCCGCGCAAAGAGCGAGCCGATGGGCAGGTTCTGCGATTCCGCAACCCAGAGCAGCTCGCCGTAGGTCGCGAAGCCCTCGTTCAGCCAGATATCCTGCCAGGTCTCCATGGTCACGAGGTCGCTGAACCACTGGTGCGCGATCTCATGGGCGATCAGTTGCTGGAACCCCTCGCTCTTGAGCGCTGCCTTGACGCCGGGATAGGTGGGGCGGCTCGCGGCCTCCATCGCCTCGGGGCGCCCGTCCGTGGTCACGATGGCGCCGATGCTCGAGTAGGGATAGGGGCCGAAGTACGTCTCCAGCACGGCGATCATGTCACCCTGCGGCGCGACGCGTTGCCCAAGCCGCTTCGCCATTTTGGCTGAAGAACGGGAGCGGTGATGCCGGCGTTTCCCGTGCTTCTTTCCCTTCTTCTCCCGGGTTTTCTGCGGGAAGGCGTTGACCACCGGCAGCCCAGACGAGGTCTCCCCTGAGACCAGCTTGAACCGCCCAACCGCGACGACCGCCGCGTAGGTCGGGAAGGAGCCGGGCTCACTCCAGGTGTACCGAACCCAGTTGCCATCTCGCGTAGGCGTGTTCTGCAGCAGGCCGTTGGCAACTGCCACCGTGCCGCGACGCGTGGTCATGTCGAAGGCGAAGGTCGCCTTGTCGCTCGGATGGTCGTTGCACGGAAAGAGCCGGGAAGCCCCGGCGGGCTGCGGCGAATAGAGCGCACCCTCGCCCTTCGACCAGTACCAGCCGGCAAGACCCTGCCCGGTGGGGTGGCCGCTGTACGTAACTCGCACGGTGGCGGCAACTCCGGCGGGTAATGGCTGCGGTGGTGTGACGCGGAGCTTGTCTGGTGGCCGGTCGAATCTGGCGAACGCGCCGTTCACCGCGACGGCCGTGACATCGAAGCCAACCAGGTCGAAGGTGAACGACAGCAGGTTGACCGTTGGCGTCATTTCGATGGTGGTCGTGCCCCGGACCACGCGCTTCTTCGCGTCGACCGTCAGCGCCACGTCGTAGTGCCGGGCGTCGTAGCCAGAGTTGCCCAGGTGGGGAAAGTACGGATCACCGGCGCTCGGCTCCCCGTTGACCGGGACTTGCCAGGCGAATACCTGGCTGGCCGTGGCCAGCGGCATGAGCAGGCAGAGCGCCAGCAGCAGCAACGTAGGCTGGCGGATGCCGCTGGCCCGGGGTTGGTGCATCCACTTGCCTGGCAAGCTGTTTGGTGAGCGCGGAGCACACCTGGCCATGGGTTCGCTTTCCTGAGGTCTCTGACGATAGCTGGCCACGCGGAGGCTAGGGTGGACAGTGCTGGCTGTCAAACGGGTTGCGCATTACAGAGATGCCGCGCATACATCAGCTTCTCGTCCTGGGAGAGAGAGCGCTAGCCCTTCACGCCAGGTGAAACAGTTGCTTTCCAGCGAGTCAGGTAAGAATGCCAAGTGTGCCAAGAATGCCAACTTGCGCAGGTGGGTGTAGACGGCAAAGTTGCGTGAGCTACAGGGATGGCGGCCGGTGGGGACAGGCTGGGCGGCAGGGCCTCTGTGGGGTCGGGGCTGGGCCGAGATCCTGCGCCTTCGCTCAGCGCAGCCTTTGGGGACGACTGCACGGTTCCGCGTGTGTTGTTAACAGGTATTGACAACCGGGCACGCAGGGTGTACGTTCACTGCACACCAGAAACGGACGGGAGCAATCCCCGAAACACCCGGTGGAGCGAACGCCGACGGATCTGGTGTGCAAGCACGGGATTTGTCGGCGTTTTGCGTTGCCCGGTGCGAGGGGGTGGCGGCCTGCGGGCCGCCATCCCCTGAGCGAAGCGACACCCCCCAAGCGCCGCAGCGCGTCTCCCCCTCGTACGCCAGACGCGCCAGGAGCCCGGCTGGGACCGGGCTCCTGGCATGAGCTGGGAGATGGGATGAAGATAACGGCTGGGGAAGGGCGCCGCTTTCAGTTTGACCGAGAGGAGGCAGGTCCGCCGCGGAGGGGGATGCGGACGACGTCCCTGCCTGCACTCCGTTGTTGTCATCTTTGTCCACCAATTTAGTGGACTATTGAGATCATATGGCATGGCCACCGGGATGTCAACCCCTGCTCGGGGCCCTCCGCATTCTGGCGCTCGCCATGCTGGACAGGAACATTGGTCTGACCCGGCCCGAGGCAAACGCGGAGCCGGCGCGCATGTGCCGGGTGGCGCGGCTGGGTACAGAGGCAGGAGATACGGTCAGCCCACAAGCGATGCAGGAGTGCACCGGGTATCCCATTGGCCTTGCGGACTGGAACCGGCGTTAGCGCTCCGCCACCGCCAGGCGTAGGCCCAGCGCTACGAAGGCCGCGGCGAAACTGCGCCGCAGCCAGGCCACCACGCGTGGCCGCGAGGCGATCTGCAGGCGCAGGGCAGCAGCCAGGAGCCCGTAGATCACGAACACCCCCAGTGTCAGGGCCATGAACACGCCGCTGAGCCCCAGCATCCGTGTCAGGAACCGGGGATCATCCGCATGCACGAACTGGGGCAGGAAGGCGAAGAAGAAGATCGCCAGCTTGGGGTTGAGCGCGTTCACCAGGATAGCGGACTGAATCACCTCCCGGTCCGACCTGCCGGTGTTGTCGGCGTCGACCGTGAACCCGCTCTGGTCGCGGATGGTGACCCAGGCCATGTACAGCAGGTAGATGACGCCCAGCAGTTTGAGCGCCTGGAAGGCCATCGCGCTGGCATACAGCAGTGCCGCCACCCCGAAGATAGCGGCAGCCAGGTGCGGCACGATACCCACTGTGCAGCCGATGGCCGCTACCACGCTGGCGCGCTGCCCCCGGGAGATTCCAGCCGTCAGGGTGTAGATCACGCCGGGCCCCGGCGTAATTACCAGGATCAGCGAGGTGATCAGGAACTCTATGCTCATGGCTCTCACCTGAGGGGGGGTATCTCATTCGTTCGTCGTGACGGCGACGCATTCTAGCCTGCACCTGGCACACCAGTATGCCCGGCGGGCCGTCTCGGTGAGAGCGCCTCAACGAGCCGGGATTTTGATGACGAACCTGACCACGGCGCGCCACCAGAAAACCGGGAAGCCGCGCACCGTCTGGCACGTCCTGGTCACGCGGCTGGAGGGCGTCAGTCGTGCTTGATTAGCGTTCGCGAGCTGTGTCGCGCGTTCTCATCCGGCGGGGGAGACGAGACGGCGTGCCGTTCGTGACGTCCCCACAGGAAGAGCCCCAGTCCACACGCTAGCCCAAGACTTGCACCGCCGTAGAGCAGCAGATCCGCGAAATGCCAACTATCGTCAATGAGGTGGGCCAGGATCATGAGCATCGGAGTTCTGTTTACTCGACGGTGCCGGGCTGCCGTCAGGCCGGACGCTTGCGGCGGCTTGCTCCGCCTCCCCGGCGCGGGCGAGCGCCCAGCCGACAACGAACATGATGACGCCCCACGCCAGGAACCCCAGGTCCCACCAGATCCACTGCTCGGGAGGAGCCTTTTCATTGACATGGTGGATGGCCAGGATCTGGTGATCAATGACGCCTTCCACCAGGTTGAAACTGCCCCAGCCCATCAGAAGCAAGCCAATGAGGAGCCTGGTCGACCACGCGGCGTGCGGTTGGCGTGCGGCACTCCAGAGCAGGAAAAGTCCGACAACGGTGGCCGCGTAGGTGAAGGCATGGAAGAAGCCGTCCCAAAGCGTGTTCACCTCCAGGCCAGCGACCGTATTGGCCGGGTAGTTGCCCTGGCTGGTCAGCATGTGATGCCACTGCAAGATCTGGTGCAGCACGATGCCATCGAAGAAGCCGCCAAGCCCGATCCCCAGGAGGAGGCCCGCCCAGATGACATGCTTACGGGATGAAGTTGCTTGCATGGCTCACCGCTTCCACGAAATCAGAAGTGGTCGTGCAATTCTGGCTCGCGACGGTCCGCGCTGAATATCCGCTGTTCCTTGCGGCCGGCCGGAGCTCAGCGTTGTCAGAGGCTCAGCCCCGTGCCGGGATACCCGTGACCTTGACCAGGTCATGGATAAGCAGGTCAGCATCCAGCGTCAGGAACGCCGTTCGCGCGAAATCGACAGCGCCGTTCTCCCAATCGAACTGCTCGTCGGGGATCGATGCCAGAACATCGGACCGGGAAGACGTACCGGATTCGTTGCGCAAAACGATCAGCCGGACTGCGTCGTTGCTGCGGCCAATGGCATCCAACTGCCAGAGCAGGATACTGGTGCCCTTGTCCGTCGGCTCCTGAGCCAGGCGCTCACTGATCGCTTCCCACCATGCGAGATACACCTTCGCGGGAACCAATCGGGAGGTAACCGTCATCGTTTGCTGCTCCAGATTCACGGCGCCGAATAGCAATCACGGTTGCCTATGCAAAATCTGGCCCAGCCGTAGAGCGGCGCACGCGGTCATGGTCCCCTGCCACTGGAATGGAAACCGTTCATCTCCAGCGCGG
>JALYWD010000251.1 GCA_030852885.1 Chloroflexota bacterium
CTGCTTCGCGGTTGCCACCTGGTTCGAGCGTCGCCGTTCCCCTTACTCGGCGGAAGATGAGCTGGAGCTTGGACCCGCGAATGCCGGGGAGCCGCCGCAACCTCCCATCACCGATGCCATGCTGGAAGGCGTGGTTCGTGAAGCCGGAGGGCGCGCATGAACAGCGCCTTTGTCACGGCCATGTTGGCGGCGGCCCTGATCGCGGCGGTCCCGCTGGTTCTTGCGGCGTTGGGAGAGGCGGTCGGAGAGAAGGCTGGCCTGCTCAACCTTGGCATCGAAGGCATGATGCTCTGTGGCGCATTCTTCGCGTTCCTGGTCGCCTACAACACCAACAGTGCCTGGCTGGGCATCCTGGGCGGCATCGTTGCCGGGCTCATCCTGGGTGCGCTCTTTGCGGTGATGACGATCTCCCTGCGCGTAGATCAAGTCCTGGTCGGTCTTGCCATCACGATCTTTGGTGGTGGATTGACCGCGTTCCTCTACCGGGATGTCTTTGGTGGTCAGAATCCTTCGTTGCCCATCAACACGCCGCGCCTGGCTATCCCCGGGCTGTCACAACTCCCCATTGTCGGAAGCTCCGTCTTCAATCAGCAGGCGCTCTTCTACCTCGCGTTCCTGCTGGTGCCAGTCTTCGCCTTCCTGCTGAATCGCACCCGCTTCGGGCTGGAGGTGAAGGCGGTCGGGGAGAACCCCTTTGCCGCCGATGCCGCGGGCGTCAACGTCATCCGCATCCGGTATCTCGCGGCCATACTTGCGGGCGGGATGGCCGGGTTGGCGGGCGCGTTCCTTTCGGTTTCGGACCTGAAGATCTTCCAGGTCGGGATGACCGTCGGCACCGGGTTCATCGCGCTGGCGCTGACCATGGTCGGCGGCTGGAACCCGTGGCGCATCCTGGTCGCTTCGGTGCTCTTCGGCCTGTTGCGTTCTCTTGGCAATGGTCTCCAGATTCTTGGCGTGGACGTGCGCACGGAATTTGTGACCATGCTTCCCTATATCGGCATCATGGTGGCGCTGGCTGCGCTGGCAGGACGCACTGCACTTCCGGCGGCGTTGGGGATTCCTTACGCCAGAGGCCGCCGTTAGGATGGATCCGCGCGAGACCGACAAGGAGGTGGTGAGCACGAATCCGAAGATGGACCCTCACGATGTCAGGAAATATCTCGAATCTGGTCTGTTAGAAGGAGAAACTCGCATGCGTTTGCATCGCCGAAACCTGGGCGCGCTGACCGCGGCGCTGCTCGTGCAGGCCAAGTTCGGTGGCCGCATCATGGCGCAGGACGCAACTCCGGGCGCTGGCATGGATGTGACCCAGATCGCACTGGTGACACCGGGAGCGCGCACGAACCAGGGGTGGGACCAGCAAGGGGCCGACGCCGTTGACGCGGTCGCCAAGGAACTGGGCATTACGCCGGTCGTTGCCGAGAACGGCGGGTATGACGATATCACCCCGATCCTGCGTGATCTGCAGGCAGGGGGCGCCAGCTTCATCATCTGTCACGCGTCCGGCTACCAGACCGTGTGCCCCGAGTTCGCCAATGAGACGAGCGTGCCGGTAGCGGTCATCGAAAGGCCGGACGCCGTGAAGCCCGGCCTGGTGTCCGACATTGAGACGCAGGCGCAGGAAGTCGCCTACCTGGCTGGCGTCCTGGCCGGTAAGGAGACCAAGAGCGGCACCGTCGGCATTGTGGTTTCCGGCGAGCCGCCGACCTGGAACTACATGACCGTTGGCTTCGCGGAGGGGCTCAAGGCCACGAACCCGGACGCCAAGCTGCTCTACAGTGTGATCGGTGAGGCTGCCTACGACGATGCCGCTGGCGCCAAGCGCGTCACCGAGCAGGAGATCGCCGCTGGCGCCGACATCATCTTCGGCATGGGCGACGGCGCGTCGTTCGGCATGCTGCAGGCGATCGAGGATCACAACAGCCAGGCGGGCGCGACGGAAGTGCGCTTCATCGACGTGATCGGTGACAAGAGCGCCGAACACCGCGACGCGCTGTTGACCTCGGTCCTCTTCGATTACTCGGGCATCTACCGCGACATGGTCAACGACCTGAAGAGCGGAGAGTTCGGCAAGGTCTACACCATGGACGTGAAGAACGGCGGCGTCCGCCTGCTGGACCTGCCGGAGACGGTCGCTGACGACGTCAAGGCTGCTGTGGATCAGGCCAAGACCGATATCATCGACGGCAAGCTGACTGTATCAGCGATCTCCGACGCCGAGGGCATGAAGGCGAAGTTGGCGGAACTCTTCCCGCAGTAGTCGCCACCCGGGGAGGGCAGGATCGCTGTCCTCCCC
Organism: Chloroflexota bacterium; assembly: GCA_030852885.1. GTDB lineage: Bacteria > Chloroflexota > Chloroflexia > Thermomicrobiales > UBA6265 > JACCXM01. The sequence goes on from JALYWD010000251.1 coordinate 2,297, forward strand.
GGCTTGTTGTCGCCGCACCCGTGGAGCAAGCCATGACGCGTTCACAAACGTGGCCCCGCCTGAATCTGGCCGCTGGTCCTGTACAGGTCATGGACCAGACGTTGCGGGATGCGGCGCGGCCGGTGCTCTATCACTATGATCCAGCCTTCATCGAACTCTTCGCGCACACAAGCGACCTGCTGAAACAGGTGTTTCGCACCGAATACGACGTCGTCATAATGCAGGGCGAAGCCATCCTCGGTCTGGAAGCGGCCGCGGCAGGGCTCCTCTCCCCCGGCGACAAAGTGCTCAATCTCGTCTCTGGCGTATTTGGCAAATGGTTTGAGGATTTCATACACAAGTACGGCGGTGAAACGATCGAGCTCGCAGTTCCCTACAACGACGCTATCGATCCAGAAGACGTCCGCAAGGCCCTCCATGCCAATCCCGGGATCAAGTTTCTGTCTGTCGTGCATTCTGAAACACCGTCGGGAACGCAAAATCCCGTCCGCGAGATTGGCCAGGTTGCGCACGAATTTGGCGTGTTGACCATGGTCGATACCGTCTCGGGACTTGGCGGGGAACTGCTCAGCCCGGAAGAGTGGAGCATGGACATTGCCATCGCCGGGCCGCAGAAATGCCTCGGTGGCACCCCGGGTCTGTCGCTGATGTCGATCAGCCCGGCGGCCTGGGACGCGCTGCACGCTCGCAAGCCGGAGCCCCTCCGCGCCAGCTTCCTCTCCATCCTTGACTGGCAGAGCGCCTGGCTGGAAAACCATCGCTTCCCCTACACGCCTTCCGTCAGCGAAATCTACGCACTGGAGTCGGTGCTGCAGCAAGCCCTGGATGTCGGGATGGAAACATTCTCCGGCAGGCACCAGCAGATAGCGGGCGCGTGCCGCGCTGGGGTAAAGGCGCTGGGCCTGGAGCTCTGGCCAGCCCGCGAGGAGATTGCCGCCGCCTGCGCCACTGCCGTCAAGCTCCCTGACGGGATAGACGACAAGGCACTCATCGGCACGATGCGACAGAAGTACGGCGTCGCGATATCGCCAGGGTACGGCGCCCTGAACGGGAAGCTCTTCCGGCTGGGGCACATGGGACCGGCCCAGGTGCACCCCACGGTGCTCGCGGCGCAATTGGCTGTCCTGGAGCGTTCGCTTGCCGACCTGGGATACCCGCTGCAACTCGGCGCGGGCGTCGGCGCGGCGATGGCGGAACTTGGCTCATGGAACGACGCGGCCTGAAGGGTCGCGGAGTGAGAGGGTAACTCATGGCGATTACGATCAAGGACAAGGTGGTCATCGTCACTGGTGGCGCAGGGGAGATGGGCAGCGCCATCGTCCGGCGGTTGGCCGACGAGGGCGCGAAGGTCGTCATCGCCGATATCGCCGATGGCAGCGCCTTCGCGGAAGAACTCAGCCAGGACGGCAACGTCATCTACGTGAAGACGGATGTCACCTCCGAGGAATCGACGGCGGCAATGGCGCAAGCAGCGCTGGACGCGTACGGCCGCATCGACGCCATCGTCAACAACGCTGGCCTCTTCACCGCCAAGCCGTGGGACGATTTAACATTGGCGGACTGGAAAGAGCGCTTTGCGGTCAACGTTGATGGCACGTATCTCGCCACCCGCGCCGTCGTGCCAGCCATGACCGAGCAGGGCGGCGGCAAGGTGATCAACATTGGCTCCGACACCGTCTGGATGGGCACTCCCGGCTTCGCCCACTACGTGGCGAGCAAGGGCGCCGTCCTCGGGTTCACCCGCGCTATCGCGAACGAACTTGGACCGCGCGGGATCACGAGCGTGTACGTCACTCCGACGCTCCTCGATACGCCGGGCACGCGCGCGGGATTCGCCCAGGGGCACTTTGACTTTGTCCTCAGCCATACGCCAATTGGCCGCTTCGAGAAGCCGGAGGATGTCACCGGACTGATCGTGTTCCTCGTTTCGGACGACGCCGCGTTCGTAAATGGCGCGGCGATCAACATTGGCGGCGGCATCAGCATGCACTAGCCCTAGCGGCGCCAAAACTCGCGGTTCGTTACGCGGCAGCATGCCGCAACACAGGGAGAGAAGTAGGCAACTCCATGACAGATGTACGCAAGGTCGCCGTCATTGGCTCGGGCACAATGGGCCCCGGTATGGCCGCCACGTTCGCCCGTAAGGGCTTCGAGACCACCCTGTTCGATATCAAGCCAGAGCAGTTGGAGAAGGCAAAGGCCGCGGTCGATTTCGTCTACACAACCCTGACGAACGGCGGTTTCATGACCGCCGAGGAGGCCGATGCCGGCCGCAACCGGCTCACCTACACCGACGACCTCGCCGCCGCCCTGGATGGTGTCGGGTTCGTCGTGGAGACCGTGCCGGAGCGGAAAGACATCAAGCAGCAGGTCTTCAAGGATATTGAGGCGCTGGTCGGTGATGAGGTCATCATCGCGTCGAACACCTCCGGCATCCCCATCTCGGACGTCGCCTCTGTCACGAAGCTTCCAGGCCGCGTGGTGGGCATGCACTGGTCGAACCCACCCCACCTGATCCCGGTCATCGAGGTGATCCGCGGCGCGCAAACGAGCGACGAGACAGCCAACGCGACCGTGGCAATGGTCGAGGCAATCGGTATGGTTCCGGCGATCGTCGACAAGGACATCGCAGGCTTCGTGGAAAACCGCATCCTCTACGCCATCATGCGCGAGGCGCTGCACCTGCTCGATGAGGGCGTGGCCAGCGCGGAAGCGATTGACACAATCACCAAGTGGGGAATCGGCTACAAGCTGGCCGTCATCGGGCCACTTGAGCTGCTCGATGTCGCCGGGCTGGACATCTACAACAGCGTGGCCAGCTACCTGAATGCCGACCTGAACGCCTCTCCCGACATCAGCTCAACGGTGACCAGCAAGGTGGCCGAAGGCAAACTGGGCATGAAGACCCAGGGAGGTCTGTTCGAGTACACCCCGGAGAAGATCCAGCAACTGCAGCAGCAGCGCGGCCGCAAGCTGGTGGCCACGCGCAAGGCGCTGTCAGACAACTAAGCGCGATCAGTAGTCACGTTTGGCCCGCGCCATTTCGCGCGCGGGCCGTCGTGTTCTTTGGCGAATGCGAGATGCTGCGTACCCAGGGAGTCCCCACACCACTGGCCGGCGAACACGAAGTGGGAAGCAAACGATGAACCCACGCGCGATCTTACGCGCATCCCTGGGGGCCTTGCTCCTGGCTGTCCTGGCAGGCCCAGTCGCCGGGGATACCCATCCTCAGCAAGCTGCCGCCAGCGAACTCCAGTGCGATGTTGCGCCCCGCAGCTACGCCAACATCACGTCCTTGCTCGATGTCGCGCCACCGGCAACACCGCCAGCGACGACCGGCGGGGAAACGCTGGAGAGCGGCATTCCAGCCACCGATTCCGAAGTACACGCAATGCGAAACCTGGTTGGGGAATGGCTCGCCTGCCAGAACGAGGGGAAGTTGTTCAGTTCCTGGGCGCTCTTCAGCGACGGCTACCTGTACCGCCTGATCTCCCGGCAGCCTCCGCTCTCGTCAGAACTGTACGACGATTGGGCGACGCCCGCACCAGCAGAGAGCGCAACGGCAACTCTGCTCACGATCACGGATGAGCGGCGCCTGGACGATGGGCGGCTCGGCGCAACCGTGCGGATCAGCTATGCCTCCGTCCCAATGCCCAAGCAGTTCTTCTTCTACTTTGTGGAACGGGACGGAACGCTGTTGATCGACAGCATCCTGGGGGAGATTTCCTTCTCGGTGCCGTAGCACCTAGTCCCAGCGCACGCCGCAGACGAGCGCGCGGCCCTCGCCATCGGTCCAGCGCAACAACTCATTCAACTCGTCATCATCGACAACGAACTGGCTCGAACAGACGGGGCAGATAACCGCCTGCGCGCAATCACCACGCGCCTCACACCACTCCAGGACGCCGCCAAAGGTGTGGCAGGATGCGGAGCAGAGATGCTGCAGAATGTGCAGAACGTTGGGGTTAATCTCAGCAAAGACGGTGAGGTCAAGGCGTTGCAAGTCGGTCACGGGACACCTCCGCGTTGAGATGAGTGCCCACGCAAGTCTTTTATCTCAAGTTCAGGAATAGCTCGGTGGGCATGACCACCTTGGCACGAAATGCGGCGAATGTCAACGGGAGCAAAGCTGCTCCCGCTACGCCGCGATAGCCTCGAAGCCCCCGAATTCCGCCAGGAACGCTGCCCGGTGTTTGCAGACCGGGTCATCGTGCTGGGCAGCCAGGCACGCGCAACCGTGAACCATGCCGGCGGTCACTTCCAACTCGTAGGCTGAGTGGCGATCTTGCCCACTGGTGGCAATCCAACCGCCCGACCCGACGAGTTGACGGATCTCGATACCTTCCCTTTTCGCCCGATGCAGCGCCGCCCGCCACCGCTCTGGCGATGCTTCACGCCGCGGGCGCGGTGCTTGAGTAACCATGGAACACTCCCATCAAGAGATTTCTCAAACGGTGCACTACCACCGACTCCGAAGGCAATTATAGCACATACGTTCTCTTTTACTTCGCCTTTGCGGTCATTCCAGTTACAAACCGGACGCGTTTCGATATGCGGTCGCGACGTCCAGGAAGTCGGAGACAATGTCCAGTAGCGTCTCAGGCATG
>JALYWD010000273.1 GCA_030852885.1 Chloroflexota bacterium
GCGCGCTGCGCCAGGTCCGCCAGCGGCTGGTGTTCCGCCGCGAACGTCTCCAGGACGAACTCCTGCGCCCGGGCGTAGGGCCAGGCCATCGGCTCACCAACGGGCGCATCGAAGTCGTAGCCCGCCAACAGGGGCACGCCAAGCAGCCTGGCCTTTGCCCGCAGGTAACGTTGGTAATCGGGCACCGCCTCGCGGATCGCCGTCTGCATCGCGTTCAGGGTCTCGCGGTCAATTGCGTTTTGCGCCAGGGAAACATCCAGCGGGTCATCCCACCCACGCCGTGAGGCCAGGACGCGCTGCTGCCCCTTGACGGCGTTGATGGCGGCCGCCAGCGGCACGCCGAGAGAGTCCCACGCAGCATTGACCGCCGCGTCCGCTCGCTGGCGTGCAGAGCGGTCCGGATCGTAGGCGAAATTGCCTGCTTCGCTCAGGGCCATCTCCTGCGGCTCGCCATCGACCTCGATGGTGACCGTGGCACGTCCGCCAAGTTCGTCGCGCAGCGACGACCAGGCCGCTGCTCCGGCGACGTCGAGTTGTGCGGCCAGCTCCTCTTCGCCAGGCAGCATCAGGTGCGCGCCCATCTGCTGCACGCGCGAGAGCGTTGGTAGATGCTCCGCGACGGTCTGAGACTGCGCCGCAAGGTCATCGAGTTGGACAGAACCCAGCAGGGTCGTGAAGCGCGGGGCAATGCCCCCCAGGTCCGCCTTTACCAGGTCCCAGGAACTGGAGGCCGCGCTGGCGGCCTCGTCCGTGACATCGGCGGCAACCAGGCAGTAGAGGTAGCCCTCGATGCGTGTCGCGGTGTTGAGCAGGGCGTTGTACTGGTCAATGATCTGGCCAAGCGTCTCCGCCGTGAGTTCCGCGCCCCCGGCCTCTTCCAACGCTGCCAGGAGCCCAGCCGCGTCTGACTGCACAGCCTGCATGGCCGCCCGGATTTCCGGAGAATCGGGTCCCGGGAACAGGGCGTCGAGATCCCATCGCGGCAGCGTCTCTGTCGCGGTTGTTGTTGCCGTCATGAATCAGTTTCCCCTGATGATTGTGCGACTAGCCCTTGACGTAGGCGAGCTTTTCCGCAACCTTGCCATCGCGGACAGCGAACACATCGACACCGCGCACGTGGCCATCGCCCCAGGAATAGCGCCAGCGGACCGTCGCGCGATTGCCGGCGGCAAAGACGTCTTCAGCCACAAAATGCGCTTGCGGCGAGTTGGCAAAGAACGAGACCCAGAAGGCACGCACGGCCTCTTGCCCGGTGAAGCGCTCGCCATCCGGGAAAGGTGACGTGTTTTCGAACACGACATCCTCGGTCATGAGCGCCATGACGCCATCGACGTCGTGCGCATTGAACGCCTCATTGAAGCGGGTGATGGTCTGCAGCGTCTGCTCGGTCGTGGAGTCGGGCATGGATCCCTCCCGGAGGTGCGACGGCGATCAGGATGCATGAGTGTCTACCGCCCGGTCGATGAGCCCGTCCCGGATGCGCTGCGCATTTCCCAGCGCGATGGCGAGGGGGTCGTGCGCATCAAGGTTGGCCAACCCCGGTTGCCGGTACTCGATCATGGGAATGGTTACCAGATTGCCGCGTGGCGTGTAGTCCATCAGGATGAAGCCGTAGGCCAGATCGAGCGTTTGCACCAGCGTATCCAGGATCTCGGCGGTCGCCAACTCGTGCGAAATGGTGCGCTCGCGGTAGCTGTTCAGCCAGAGCTTGAGATGCTTGAGTTCCAGCACCTTCTGGTCCGGGATCGTCACGAGATGCACGGTGGCGAAGTCCGGGTAGGCGGAGCGAGGGCAGAGGCACGTGAACTCCGGGAAGCGCTGGTAGAGCACTTCCCGGTGGCCCTTCGGGGCAGGCCAGATTTCCCAGGTGGCGGGGTTGCTGGCGAGCTGCACCGCATCTTGCCCATAGGTATTCGTTTGGGACCCAGGATCGTCCTCAGCCACGGTCAATTCATGCCTCTTGATCGTCTGCTCCAGGGCAGCAACGTGCTGACCGGTGATGTTACTCCGCCGGCAGCGGGCCGACGCCGCCGAAGAGCGTGATGGCCTCGGTCGAGCCGGCATTGCTGATATCGACCGTGTTGCCGTCCGGGAAGTAGACGGCGTCACCGGCGCCAAAGGTCACGGTGTCGCCAGCCGTTTCTTCAGCCACCTCTGGTTGCTCTCCAGCCAGGACGCTCTCCGAGAAGTCGCGCAGGATGACGAAGCCAGGCCCGCCCGTGGTCTTCATCGTGAACTCGCCGGACGTCCCAGCCCCGAGTTCTGCACCTGGCTGGGCCTGCCCGGGGAAGGATGCGCCGGGTTGCAGCGTGAACTGCCCAAGCCAGAACAACGCGCCCTCTTCCAGTTCAGGGGTGTCACCAGCGGCCAGCGGCGTGAACGTGACGCCCTCCGGCGCGACTCCGGCGTTGCCATTGTCGGAGGCGCCGGGCGCAGCCACGAGCAAGAGCGCCGTTACGGGGTTCTCGCCTGACGTCATTTCGCCGGCCGCACCTGCCGGAACCAGCGCGGAGTCGCCAGCCGCCAGGGTGAATTCCGTTCCGGCCGCCACTTCTTCGGTCTGGCCGGGCTCGGCATCGGCGCGTCCAATCTGAATCGCCGTCTTGAGCTTTCCGGACAGTTCACCATCGCGCATAGCGACGAGCGATACCGTTTGTGCATCCGCTTCGAGCGGCAAGGCCGAGCCAGCCTTCATGGTGAGCTCGACGAGCAGGATCTGGTCCGCTTCCGCAGGCACCTCGGCGGCAATGCCGTTGGCGAAGACATCCAGTGAGACACCTTCCGGCATCTCGTCCTGGGCCGAGACGACGCTGGCGATACCGCCTACGATGAGTGCGCCGAGGAGCAGGCCGCGTCCCAGAGTAAACAAGCGCAAGGAAGAGTCCTTTCTGCATCAGGTGCGAGTGCGAGCCACTATCTTAGCGGTTCGGTTTCCGGTAGGGTGTTTCCATGCTGCCCACGCCAACGGAGGCGTTCATGAGTGAGCAGGTCTTCGCAGAGACCGACAACGACACGCTCTGGCCGAACGACGCGGCGGAGTTGACGCGCCGCCACAAGGAGAGCCTGTTCCCGAGTGTCGGTCTGTTCTACGACGAGCCGATCGAACTCCGGCAAGGGGAGCGGCAGTACGTCTACGACGGCGCGGGCCGGCAGTATCTCGACTTCTTCGGCGGGATCGCCACCGTGTCCTCCGGCCACAACATCCCGGAAATCAACGAGCCGATCAAGGCGCAACTGGATCGCATGATCCACAGCAGCACACTGTTCCTGATCCGGTCGCAGATCGAGCTTGCCGAACGGCTGCGCGCCATGACGCCGCCGCGCCTGAACAAGGCGCTTTTCACCAACAGCGGCACCGAAGCCAACGAGGCGGCGTTCCTGATTACTACCCTGGCGCGCAACTCCAATGAGTTGATTGCCCTGCGCCACGCCTATCACGGGCGTTCCTTCGCCACCACGAACGCCTCGCAGACGCCCTGGCGCTCCAGCACGCTCTCTCCGCTGCACGTACATTACGTGGGGAATCCCTACTGCTACCGCTGTCCGTGGGAGAAAACGTACCCCTCGTGCGACATGCTTTGCGCTCGGGACGTGGAGGCGGTCATTCGCACCACCACCAACGGCCAGCCGGCGGCCTTCATCGCGGAGCCGATCCAGGGTGTGGGCGGCTTCCTCACCCCGCCGCTGGAATACTTCATCCGGGTCAAGGAGATCCTGGACCGCTACGGCATCCCGTTCATCAGCGATGAAGTGCAGACCGCCTGGGGCCGCACGGGCGTGGCGGACTGGGGCTTTCAGGCCTACCACGTCGAACCGGATGTGATCGTCTTCGCCAAGGGGCTGGCGAACGGCATCCCCATCGGCGGCGTGCTGGCCACCGACGAACTGGCAGGTTCGATCCGCTCGCTGTCCCTCTCCACGTTCGGCGGCAACCCCATCGCCACGACGGCGGCACTGGCCAACCTGAACTACATCACCACGCACCACCTGCGCGAAAACGCCCTGCGTGTCGGCAGCTACCTGATGGAGCGTCTGCACGAGTTGATGGAACGGCACCACGTCATCGGAGACGTGCGCGGCATGGGCCTGATGATCGCCATCGAGCTGGTGCGGGACCGCGCCACGAAGGAGCCTGCTCCGGATGTCCTGCTGCGCGTCCAGGACGAGGCGAAAATGCGCGGGCTGATCATTGGGCGAGGTGGATTGCACTCCAACGTGATCCGCATCTGCCCGCCGCTCATCGTCACCGAGCGCGATGCCGACGATGCCGTGCGAGTTCTCGATGACGCATTCAGCGCGGCCACAGCCGCCTGAATAGTGAAGGCGACAGAATCCAGGGACCGGTAAACTGACAGCGGGACGTGAGAAGGGCGAGGAGTAGGGATGTCCAGCGAGTGGCAAGAGTCGTTTGGAGACCGCTTGATTGGCGTGATCAGGCTCAATCGCCCGATCTACGAGACGATCAAGCGTGATCCGCGCGCCACGGCGCAAGCACTCCTGATCGTCATCTTCCTGGGGTTGGCCACCGGCATCGCGCTCACCACAACGTCGTTCGCTGTCGATACGACTGGGATGGATGCTGAGACGGCAGCACTGGTCGATCAGATGACCCAGGCGTTCACCTTCCAGACAAACGGGCAGAAAGTCGTCGCGCTAGTCTCAAGTGTGATCACCTCGCTCCTGGGCTGGTACATCACCTCCTGGCTGCTGACCTTTGTGGGCAATCGGATGTCGCACCAGCTTGGGGACCGCACCACGAGCGAGCAGATGCGCCGCCTGGTCGGCTGGGGGTATGCCC
>JALYWD010000277.1 GCA_030852885.1 Chloroflexota bacterium
CCGCAACATCCGGGCGTTGCCGCGCAGGTGGGAAGAAGGCACGAAGGCATGACCGCAGGCGAAGCTTCGCTCGATGCGCCGCCCGAGATTCTGGAAAAGCCGAGCTTGCGGAGCGTCATGCGCGACCCCGGGGTGCGCGCCCTCCTCATATCCCGCTTCGCCACCATGCTCGGCATCGCCACGCTTTCCTACGGCCTCATGGTCTACCTGGCCACGGCTGGCGCGTCGCAGGCCACGGTCTCGCTCATCGGCGGCATGCGCTTCTTCGCCGCGCTCCTCTTTGGTATCGCCGGCGGCGTCATCACCGAGTCGATGTCGAAGCGCGGGGCCATGGTCTCTGCCTACGCGCTCCAGGCGGCGATCTGCTTCATCCTGCCCGTCCTCTGGGGAACATCGCTGCCAGCGCTGGTGGTGCTGGTCTTCGTCATCTCCGCGCTGACGCAGGTGGTGGCGCCGGCGGTGAAGGCCGCCACCGCGCTGGTCTCGACACCCGCGCAGGTGGCGACCGTGGCGGCAATTATCTCGCTGGCGGCGGGCCTGGGCGCGGCGTTGGGCTCGGCCTTCTTCGCGCCCTTTCTCATCAGCTCGGGCTCCCTGCGGCTGCTCATCTTTGCCTGCGGGTTCATCATGGCCTTTGGCGCATTCCGCGCCCTGTGGGTGCCAGACGAGGAGGGGCAGTCCACGCTGCGGCAAGCCGTGCGGACGATGAACTGGAAGGCCACAACCCCCACGCTGTCCCGCACCATGGACTGGATCGTCTCGCACCGTGCCCTGGCCTCGATGGTGCTGGTCGGGTCGCTGGCCACGGGGCTGTTCGAGGGGTTCAACACCCTGATCCCCATTTACATCCGGGATGTCCTGGATGCCAACCCGGCGCTGACCGTGTTCATCCTGGCGCCGGGCGGCCTCGGCGCGTTCCTGGGGACCGTGGTGGGCCCGAACCTGATGCTGCGCCGGGGTGAGCGCTCCGTGGCGCTGATCGCGCTGGCGTTGCTCACGCTCAGCTTTGCGTTGTTCGGGGTGATCGACCAGATCGCGCCGATCATTTCCCAGTTCAGCCTGCTACGGCTCACCAATCTTTTCGGGATTTCACTCAACCCGCTGGTGGAGGCGGCGGGCATGATTTCCATCCTGACCTCCTTCGGCTCGACCGGGGCTGCCGCCGCGGTGCAGACGTATATCAACCGCTTCGTGTTCCTGGAGCGGCAGGCGAGCACGTTCGGGATGCAGAACGTGCTCGAAAGCGCCGTCTCCCTGCTGGCCGTCCTGGTCCTCGGCGCACTGGCCAGCCTGGTCGGCTCACAGGCCGTCTTCCTGATCGCGCCGATCTTCCTGACCGTGGCGCTGGTGCTGCTGGTCCGCTTCGGCCTGCGCGTGACCCAGCAGGAATACGTCTCCACCCGTGTCGTGCTCAACGAACTCTTTGGCTCGGGCGGACCAGCGCCGACCGCTGTGGGAGCCGCGGAGCCAACCGACCAGGAGCAATCGTGATGCAGGGAAAGGTGGCCGCCTGATGGGTTGGCGGTCGATCAAGCGCGTTGCTGGCCTCATCCTGCTGCAGGCCCTGCTCCTGACACTGCTGACCTGGATCCTGCCGGGCTTCTGGTTCTCGGACCCGCTCATGGTGATCCCGGCCGCCCTGGCCATCACGGCGGCACAGGCGCTGCTCTGGCCGCTGATCTACGGCGTAGCGTCCCGGTTTGGGCCACTATTCTTCCCGCTGCTCAGTTTTCTCCTGACCGGGGTGCTGATCTACCTCGCCGCGCAGTTCGAGAGCATCTTCGGTATTGGTGGCGTCGAGGTCAATTCCATCTGGACTGGCCTGCTGATTTCCCTCGGGCTCAGCGTGGGAAACACGATCCTGGCCGCGGTCTTCTCCATCAATGACGACCGCACCTATGACCGGCTCGCCACGGCGCCACTGCGCCGCCGCTATCGCCACGCGGAGCGCACGGATGAACCGGGATTCCTGTTCCTGGAAATTGATGGCCTCTCCGAACCGGTGCTGCTGAAGGCGATGGCCGCGGGCTACATGCCGACGCTGAAGCGGTGGATCGATGAGGGCAGCCACCGCCTCATGCAGTGGGACCCGGATCTGTCGTCGCAGACCTCGGCCAGCCAGGCCGGGATCCTGCTCGGCTCCAACGAAGGCATTCCGGCGTTCCGCTGGTGGGACAAGCCGCGCCAGCAGTTGATGGTCTCCTCGAAGATGAACACTGCGCACGAGCTGGAACTCCAGCTCTCCACCGGTGATGGTCTGCTGTCCAATGGGGGCGCGGCGCGCTGGAATGCCTTCTCCGGGAACGCGGCGGACAGCATCGGGGTTTTCAGCGTCTTCGGGGATGCCAGCCGGGGCTCGGATAACACCGTGCTGGGGTTCCTGTTCTCGCCCTACCTGCTCTCGCGCATCCTGACCCTGTACGTGGTGGACCTGTTCCGGGAGTGGTGGCAATCCTGGCAGCAGCGGCGCCAGGATATCCGGCCGCGCATCGACCGCCCGTGGAAGTACGCCTTCGTGCGCTCTGGCACCACCACCGCCATGCAGGAGGCGAGCCGCGCGCTGCTGACCGCCGATATCCTGCGGGGGGTGCCGGAGGTCTACAACACGTTCTTCGGCTACGACGAGGTGGCGCATCACTCCGGCATCCTCAGCCCGGACTCCCTGAAGGTGCTGCGCACCCTGGACCAGGTGATTGCCCACCTGGAGCGCGTCACGCACGAGGCCCCGCGCCCCTACTACATCTTCGTGCTCTCCGATCACGGGCAGAGCGAGGGCGCCACGTTCGAGCAGATCTACGGTGTGAGCCTGGGTGACGTCGTGCAGCGCCTGATCGAGCCGCACCGCCCGACCCGGCTCACGGAAATCAATGAGGACGATGAAGCAATGGGCCACGTCAACGCCGCCCTGAGCGATGTCGTCCAGGGGGACTCGACCACGGCGCGCACGGTGCGTCGCCTGCTGCAGCGGCGCACCAGCGACGGCAAGGTCAGCCTGGCGCGTGGGGAGGTCGGCGTGCCGCAGCCCTCGCCCGGGGTGACCGATGTTGTGGTGCTGGCCTCTGGCAACCTGGGCGTGATCTCCTTTCCGGAGTGGAAGACCCTGATGACCCTGGAGGAACTGGACGCCGCGTTCCCGGCGCTGGTGCCGGGCCTGGTGGACCACCCCGGGGTGAGCCTGGCGCTGGTGACCTCATCCGAGCATGGGCCGCTGGCCATCGGAAAGAACGGCGTGTACTACCTGGAGTCGGGCAAGGTGGAGGGGCAGGACCCCATCGCCCGCTTCGGCCCGCACGCGGCGCGTCACCTGCTGCGGGAAGCGAAGTTCGTGAACGTCCCCGATATCGTGGTCATCGGCGAGGTGAACGAGCAAACGGGGGAAGTGCCCGCCTTCGAGGACAAGCTGGGTAACCATGGCGGCCTGGGCGGCTGGCAACGCGAGCCGTTCGTGATGTTCCCCTCCGAGTTCACGCCGGAGGTGGAGGAGATCATCGGCGCGGGGCATCTGCACGATCTGCTCAAGCAGTGGATGGCCGAGAGCCGGGCGAAGGTCGCTGTGGAATCGGGGCAGGCAACCCCGGCGGCCTGACTCTCCGCGCCGGCGCAGTTGAATGCTCCGAACCCCAGGACAAATACGTATTTACACGGATGTGTCTCGCCATGGGCTCTCATACGATGCCTCCATCGCTTGTGCATCCTGGCACTCGTGAGATGGTGACCCGACAGAAGGGAGAGCGGCATTGAACGAGCGCTTGTGGGGCCGGATGGTCGTGCTGGGAAGCCTGGTGCTCAGCGGGCTGGTAGGGGCAGCCGGGCTGCCGCGAGGAGCAGGCGTGGCCGAGGTGGAGGCGGCCTTCCCGGGGGGCAACGGGCTGATCGCCTATGTCACCAATGGGAACGTTTCCCCGTTCGAATCGGACATCTACACGATCTCGCCGAACGGGAAGAAGATCACGCGGCTGACTGAAAATGCCGGAGCGAACGTGGATCCCGCGTGGTCCGCGGACGGCGCCAGGATCGCTTTCGAGAGCGACCGCGATGGCAGTGCCGATGTCTACGTGATGAACGCCGACGGGAGCGGCCAGACCAATCTGACCAACGATCCCGGGTGCGATTCCTGGCCCGCATGGTCACCGGATGGGGCGAAGATCGCCTACGTGCGATGTCCGGATATCAGCATCTATGAGATTTGGGTGATGAACGACGACGGCACTGGCCAGACGCAACTGACCAACAATGGCGTCAATAGCCTCTTTCCCGCCTGGTCACC
>JALYWD010000278.1 GCA_030852885.1 Chloroflexota bacterium
ACGCAAGCACGCGCCGGTGAGCGAGTAGTTGATGGCCACGTCGGCCGGAATAACGCCGACGCCCTTGGTGCGCGCCATCCAGATCGGGTTGGCGGAGAGCAAGGCCGCGTACTCGGCCTGGCGCTCCGGGAAGATCTTCAGGAAGTCACGCACCATACCGGGCAACGCTTCCGGAATGGGGCGGGAAAAGCCGCCGATCTCCATCATGTTCGTGGTCAGGCGGGCGCCGCAGAACGTCTCGAACAGATCGAGGATCAGTTCGCGTTCACGGAAGCAGTACAGCGACATGGAGAGCGCGCCGATGTCGAGCGCGTGCGTGCCGAGCCACACGAGGTGGGAGGCGATGCGCGCCAGTTCGGACATGATCACGCGCCAGTACTGCGCGCGCTCCGGCGCTTCGACGCCACAGAGCTTTTCGAAGGCCAGCGCGCAGCCAAGGTTGTTCATCGGCGCGGCGACGTAGTCCGTGCGGTCGGTCCACGGAATGACCTGTGCGTAGCGGTGATGCTCGCCGAGCTTTTCAGTGCCCCGGTGCAGATAGCCAATCACCGGGTCGCAGGAGGTAATCAGTTCACCATCCAGCGTCAGGACCACGCGCAGCACGCCGTGCGTGCTTGGGTGCTGGGGACCCATGTTGAGGGTCATCAGCCGCTCGCCGCTGGGGCTGATGGCGTCTTGCTCAACGGTCAGGGTGCCGAGCGACTGTGCATCAGCACTGAAAACCGTGCCCGCCTCGTAAGGCGCTGGCGCCAGGGTTTCGTCTGTGACGCTCATATCAGGAAGCTCCTCGCCCGGTCCAGCGCGTGCGCACACGTCCAACAGTGCGCTCCGTGTTGTAGACCGGGAACTCGCGCCAGCCGCGCAACGGATAGTCCTTGCGGAGGGGGTAGCCCTCCTCCCAGTCGTCCGGGAGCAGCATGCGCTTCAGGTTGGGATGGCCGTCAAAGATGATCCCGAACATGTCGTAGCACTCGCGTTCCAGCCAGTTCGCCCCATTCCAGATGGGCACCAGTGACGGCACGAGCTGGCCGTCATCGACGCCCGTTTTCAGGCGCAGACGCGTGCAGTTCGGAATCGAGTAGAGCTGGGCGACAACATCGAAGCGAGGACGCTCGCGCAGGCGGAGCATATCCACCGCTGTGAGGTCGCTCAGCATATTGACTTGCAGGTGCGAGTGGTCACGCAGGTGGATGCAGATTTCCCGCCAGTGTGCCGGCACAACGTGAATCGTCGTTTCGTTCCGGAAGCGCACGGCATCGACGATGGCGTGCGGGAAGTCGGCACGCAGCACCCGGAGCGCCGGGTGCGCCTCAATGTCATCGGCGAACCATGCGTCGCGCGACCAGTCATCGAGCAGGGCCGCTTTCAGCCCCGCGACACTGCTGACGGGCGCCGAGTCCACAGCGGCGTCTGGAGACTGCGACTCAATCTGGCGCGCTTCCGCCGATTGCTGCCGCTCCGTGTTGGAATCAGAAGGGTTTGCATTCCCCGGCACTGACACGTCGTTGGTCCTTTTGTGCAACGGTCGTTCGCGGAGCGGGCGCTAAAACCCGGGAGCGGCCGGAACGGCATCCAGCGCGGCCATGGCCGCCGCGCGCTCCTGGCGGCGCTGCTCCTCAGCCGCCACCACGCCTTGCTTGCGGGCCATGGTCTCGTACTTGATGACTTTGTTCTGCAGCTCCAGGATGCCGTAGTAGAGCGCCTCTGGCGTCGGCGGGCAGCCTGGGACATAGATATCGACCGGGATCACCTGGTCAACTCCCTGCACCACCGCGTAGGTGTCATACGGGCCGCCGACATTGGCGCACGAGCCCATGGACACCACCCACTTGGGCTCCGGCATCTGGTCGTACAGCGTGCGCACCACCGGCGCCATCTTCTTGGTGACGGTGCCGGCGATGATCATGAGGTCCGCCTGACGCGGAGACGCGCGGTAGAGCATGCCAAAGCGCTCGGCGAGGTCAAAGCGGGACATCGAGGCGGCGATCATCTCGATCGCGCAGCAGGCCAGGCCGAACTGCAGCCACCACAGGGATGAGCGGCGCGCCCAGTTGAAGAGGAAATCGAGCGAGGTGATGAAGACGTTCTTCTCGTACCGATCGTGCACTAGACCCATTCGAGGGCCCCTTTCCGCCACGCGTAGATGTAGCCCACAAAGAGCAACGCGATGAAGACGAGCATTTCAACAAAGCCATAGAGCCCCAGGTCGTCAAAGAGTACGGCCCACGGGAACATGAAAATGGCTTCGATATCGAAGATCACGAAGAGCATGGCGATGATGTAGAAGCGAGGCGTGTACCGAGGCTGCACGGGAGTGACATTCGGGATACCGCTCTCATAGGGTGCGGCCTTGATCCAGCTTGGTTTGGATGGAGCCATGATCCAGTTCAGGAGCAGGAGCGTCATGCCCATGGCGAACGCGGCAGTCAGCATCAGGGCGACTATGACCCAGTTGGAGCCGAACGTTTCTACTGTCACCTGCGCCACGGATCCTTTCTTCACGGTAGCTCAGTTTTGTGCGTCCTGAGAGGTTTCGCAACCCGCAAATGGTAGCACGAACGGGTTCACATTCCGGCTCCGGGGCGGCGGCTGTGCGCCCGGATGTGCCAGAGTTTGCACACTCCCGCGCGGCATCCTAACCGATGTGCACGGCTTCTTCCGGGAAGCGATAGCGGTGTGGACGCTGTCGCCGCTGCAGGGCATAGACGGTGACCAGTGGCCCCAGGTGGCCCACGAACATCAGCCCGCAGAGGACAACCTTGCTGACGGCCGTCAGCCCCGGGGTGATGCCGGTCGATAGCCCAACCGTCGCCAGCGCGCTCATGGCCTCGAACATCAACTCGATCATGGGCGTTTCACGGTGGCTGAATTGATGCTCGGCCGCGGAAAGTCCGGCTGCTCCCAGGCCATATATGAGTAGAAAGATCACGATCACCGTGATTGCGCGATTGACCAGCGGCGCCGCGATGCGCCTGCCCCAGAGCTGGGTTTCGGGGTTGCCGCGCAGCGTTGATGCCACCGCTGCGAGGACCACCCCCGCCGTATTGAGGCGCACCCCTCCCGAGGTGGAGCCGGACGCGCCGCCAATGAACATCAGGCCCAGCCAGAAAAAGAGCGTCAGGGGGTTGACCAGCGACCAATCGACGCTATTGAACCCTGCACTCCTGGCAGATGCGCTCTGGAAGAGGGATACGAGCGCCTTGCTTGCCACCGGAACATCTTCCAACGCTTCACCCCACTCGGTGGCGAGGAACACCAGCGTGCCGACCAGGAGCAGTGCGCCGTTCAGCCCCAGGACGATCTTCGAGTCCAGAGAGAGGGAACGCCAGGTGCGCTTGTGATAGACATCCTTGCAGACCATGAATGAGATTGCCCCGAGCTGGATGAGCACGATCAACAGGATATTCAGGATCGGGTCAGTCGCGGGATCCGTATGTGGCGCGACGCGGGAGACATCGAAGCCGGCATTGCAGAAGGCCGTAATCGAGTAGAAGATGCCTTGCCAGACGGCTTCCATCACGGGCAGTTTTGCGATGAGCAGGAACCAGAGCGTCAGGCAAACCGCGCCAGCCGCCTCAACCACAAGCATGAACCAGAAAATGTGGCGTGCGAGGGAGACTGCCTCGTTGATCGAGAGGGTAGGCGCGCCATCCCGCAGGAGAAGCTCGTCCCGCAGGGTGTAGGAGCCCACGCCTCGGCGGAGCATCTGGAGCAGGATGTTGGCGCCGACCATGAAGCCCAAGCCACCGATCTGCACCAGCGCCAGGACCACGATCTGGCCGGCCAGGTTCCAGTGTTCGAGGGTGTCAACCACCGCCAACCCGGATACTGACGCCGCGGAAACCGCCGTGAAGAACGCATCGATGAGTGAGGTACGCGACCCGTCCGCCGTTACCCAGGGCGTCGCCAGGAGAGCCGTGCCGATGGCCGTGATGGCGAACAGACCCGCCAGGAAGACCTGGGCATGGACGCTGGCGTTGGCCTTGCCACCGGGACCCGGCGCGGGGGGCGCCAGGATCGAGAAGAACCGGGAACGCGGTCTCTGGGGATTCACAGGGCGGAACTACCAGTCCGCGAAGGCATCGATGGCCGAGTCCAATCCTGCAACCAGCACGATGTCTGCGCGCATGAGCGTCGCCTCCAGGGGAGGATGCGGCAAGAGCAGGTTGCCGCGCTGGATCAGGATCACGCAGACACCTCCACCGTGCTCCTCGATCTGCGCCAGCGACTTGCCGACGGCGTGGTCCGGCACCTCGAGACGAGCGACGCCGCTTGTTGGGGTGAGGTTCATGTAATCGACGTCATGCCGGATATCGAGTGAGTGTGCAACCTGGTTTCCGGCTTCCTTCTCCGGGTAGACGATGCGGTCCGCGCCGACCTTGACCAGAATCTGGCCATGCAGATCCGTCTCGGCCTTGGCGATAACCCAGGGAACGCCGATCTGTTTCAGCACCAGCGCGCAACTGATGCTGGCCTCGATATTCTGGCCCTGGGCAACGACACAGACCTCTGAGCGGCCGACACCAAGCGCAAGTAGGGCTTCCTTGTCCGCACCGTCGGCCTGGGCCGCGAGGGTAGCGAACTCGGTCGCTTCGGAGACACGGCGCTCGCTGACGTCAATCGCCGTGACATCGTATCCAAGTTCGTGGCAGACCATGGCGACGCTCGTGCCGAACCGTCCGAGGCCGATGACTGCTACCCGTTTCCGCCCGCTCTGCTGGTTCCCCCGCACGCAGTTGCTCCCTGTACTCGTGACCCTTGCTTGAGCGGACCGGCTACGGCGCCGGTGAACTGGCTGCTGGCAATGGGAAGGTGTCTGCCACGCGGTCCGGCGTCCAGGGTGTGTCGAGCCAGTCCGCAAAGAAGGCGTCGAGATCCGCGCCCGAGACCTCTTCTGCCAGCGCCCTGAAGTCTCCGCTATTCGCATTGCTGTGGTAGTAGCGTGTGTTCCACTCCTGGAGCAGATCAAAGAAGTCTTCATCCCCGATTTCAGCACGAAGCTGGCTCAGGAAAACGGCGCCTCCCGCGTACACGACCTCCGAGAAAATGTTGTCTGGGCCGGGATCGCCGATCTTGAGCCCTTTGCCATCGCTGGTGCGGGTGCTGTTCGCGAACGATGAAATCTGGCGGCGCAGCGTCGCCTGTGCCTTGTCCTCGCCGTACTTTGCCTCGTCCCACAGGACCTGGGCGTAGCGCGCGAATCCCTCGTTCAGCCAGATATCCTGCCATTGCTCCAGGGAGACGCTGTTGCCGAACCACTGGTGGGCGATCTCGTGCGCCACGGTCGGCTCACGCGCTGACGAGGCGTCGTACGTGATCATGGTCTGGGTTTCCAGCGCGGCATCGAATTGGGTGTCATCAAGCACGGTCTGGCCGAGTGATTCGAAGGGGTACGGGCCGAATCGCTCGCTGAAGGCTTCCAGCATCTCTGGGGTCAGGCTGAAGATCGCGCGTTCACGCCGGGGCAGACCAGCGGGAAAGGCTTCGATCAGCGTGATGCCATCCGGGCCTTCCAGCGTTTCCGTCTCGAAAAGTCCCGCGTGGAAGGTGACGAGGTAGCTGGCGGTCGGCTCGTCGTTTTCCCACGTGTAGGTATTGGTCGAGGTCTGGCCGGCGACCGCGTCGGCGTGAGTCAGTTGCGCCAGGCGGCCATTGGCCACCACGTTGTACTCGGTAGGCACTGTGACGGAGATGGTGTAGGTCGCCTTATCGAGCGGGTGCCCGTTCACCGGGTACCAGACATCTGAACCCGCGGGCTCACCCACGGTGAAGATGCTGTTCGCCGTGGTCCACCACCCCTTCTGGAAGCGGTCATCACCACCATCCGGTGTGCCGTGGTACGTCACGACCGCCTGGAACGACTCGCCATCGGCAATCGGCGTGGCAGGCGCGATGGTGAGTTCCCCGCCATCACGCGTGTACTCCGCGCCTTCGCCGTTGACGCTGATACTGTCGATTTCGGGACCACGGAAATCCAGGTTGAACGCCGAGAGATTCTGGGTGGCAACGGCGTCAATGGTCGTCTTTGCGGTGTTGATGCTGCCGCCCTCAACGTCGAGATCGAGCGTAATGTCGTAGTGCTCGACCTCGTAGCCGCCGTTGCCGAGTCGCGGGAAGTACACGTCCCCGAGGCCTGCCGCGCCCGGAGTGAAGCTGCCCGCGATGGGCGAGGCAACGGGTGTTGCGGACTGACCAGCCAGGATGCCGGGCGCGACGACCGAAGCGCCAGGCGCTGTGACCAGCAGCGCAGCAATCACCCAACGGCGAACGGTCTGTGGCAGGAATGGCAAGCGCACGCGCGGTGTCCTTTGGTTCCGGTGTCTGATCGGGGCCGCGCCGGATGCTACACCGGCCTGTTGCCGCGCGTCGAAAAGACGACGGCAACAGGCCGAGGTTGATCACGCTATCTGCCGGTCACCTCCCGGCGCGCCGCGTCCATTCCGGGAGCGGTTACCAGTCCGCCACGGCGCCGTCGCGGTGAAATGGCTGCATCAGAATTTCCGGCTGGAACGGATGCTTCGCGGCCTCCGTTTCGTTCACCTCGATGCCCAGGCCGGGCCGGGTGGGTAGGGCCACCTTGCCGTCCACGACTTCGACCGGGTTCGAGATCACCTCGTCACGCCAGGGCACGTCGGAGCGGATCGCTTCCTGGATGAGGAAGTTGGGCGTGGCGAAATCGAACTGGATGGCTGCCGCCGTGGCGACTGGACCGAGCGGGTTATGTGGCGCCACCGAGATGTAATAGGTCTCGGCCATCGCGGCGATCTTGCGCGCTTCCCAGAGACCGCCGCAGTGGCAAAGATCGGGCTGCACCACCGCGCAGGCGCGGCGTTCGAACAACTCCCGGAACTGGAAGCGCGTCACCAGGCGTTCTCCGGTGGCGATGGGAATGCCAGGTAGCGCCTGGGCCACCTCGACCATGCCGCCGACGTTTTCCGGCGGGCAGGGCTCCTCCATGAACCACGGGCGATACGGGCGCAGCATCTCACCGAACTGAATGGCCATGGCGGGCGTGGTGCGTCCGTGGAGGTCCACCATGATATCGACGTCGTCACCAACGGCCTCGCGGATGGCCGCCATGCAGCGGTCGGCGTGGCGCAGCGGAGCCATGCTGTCCAGAGGTTCCGCCATCGGCACCGCCAGCACCTTGATCGCGTCGTAGCCATCGGCGACGGACTCGCGGGCGCGTTCCGCCATGCGCTCCGGCTGATCCTGCAAGTAGAGCGCGTTCATTTCGCCGCCACCCAGATGGTCATACATGCGGATGTAATCCCGCACGTTGCCGCCCAGCAACTGGTAGACGGGGACACCCAGGCTCTTGCCGAAGATATCCCAGCACGCCTGCTCGATCCCGGAGAGCGCGCTCATGCCAACGACGCCCGCCCGGAAGAAGGCGTGCCGGTTCATGACCTGGTAGAGATGTTCGATGCGACGCGGGTCGAGGCCCACCGCCATCGGCGCCAGGTCCTCGATGCAGCCGACGACGCCGCGCGTCTTCCATTCCAGGCTGGCCTCGCCCCAGCCCGTGACCCCTTCGTCTGTTTCGACCTTGACGAAGACCCAGTTTCGCATCTGGGCGTTGACGACGACCGCAGAGATCCCCGTGATCTTCACACGCTACTCCCGTAGTGGTCACTGATGGGTAGTGCTAAACCAGCCAGGGCCGCTCATCGGCCCACCGGCGAAGCGCGGCAACCTGTGGCGCAGACTCTATCGCGCCAGGGGCCAGCGCGCGAATCTCGGCGATGGCATCGTCGGCGGTCAGGCCCGAGCGCAGCAGCCAGGCGGCCAGGATCGTGCCGGTGCGGCCCTGTCCAGCCAGGCAATGCACCGCGACTGGCATGTTTTCTGCCAGTGATGCATCGATGTAGGCAAGAGCCCGCAACATCTGCTGCGTGGTGGGTGCATGGAAGTCATCGACAGGCAAGTGGAGGGTATCCAGACCTGCGGCTTCCAGTTCATGGGCCAGCACCGGCGTCTCGGTCAGTGTGAGCACCGACTGGATGCCATGGTCGCGCAGGATGGCCAGGTCTCCAGCGATGGACACGCCGTGCGAGCCCGGGCGCGAGCACCCGGCAAGCTGGCCGTCGATCACCCAGTAGAAGCGTTGCACAGCGGGTTCTCCGTGGGCTCTGGCAGAGAGCATCGTGTAGCGCAGGCAGCGTACCGTATCGTTACCTGAAGAAGCGTATAACGCTCTTCCGTACCTGGTAGGCGGATTGAGCGAGAGATTGAGAGGAGCGAGGTTCGTGCCCAAGGCAACGAAGGAAAAGGTAGACGTTGGTTCGAGAAGCGGCAGCAGCTCGCTGAATCGCAAGTTTGAGACGGGAGTTGATCTCCCGGCCGAAGTGCGATCCGCGATGATCATTCTCCTGAACGAGACCCTGGCCGCCAACTTCGATTTGCAAAGCCAGGTCAAGCAGGCGCACTGGAACGTCAAGGGCATCCACTTCTACCCCATGCACCTGCTCTTTGATGAGCTTGCCGCGCACCTGGCGGAGCTGACCGACGAGATCGCCGAGCGCGTGACGGCGATTGGTGGCTACGCAACAGGTACTGCGCGTATGGCGGCGGAAAACTCGACGGTGCCGGAGATTCCCACGGATATCAACGATGGTATCGACTACGTGAAGGCGCTCGTGGACCGCTACAGCATCCACGGATCCAACCTGCGTGCCGGCATCGATGCCGCCGATGCGGCCGGCGACGCCGACACGGCGGACCTGTTGACCGAAGCGTCCCGAATCGTTGATAAGGATCTCTGGTTCCTGCAGGCTCACCTGCAGGACTAACACGGCAGGGCAACCAGCAGCACCGAGAGCGCCGGGCGGGTTTTCGCCCGGCGCTTTG
This sequence comes from Chloroflexota bacterium, assembly GCA_030852885.1. Taxonomy (GTDB): domain Bacteria; phylum Chloroflexota; class Chloroflexia; order Thermomicrobiales; family UBA6265; genus JACCXM01. The sequence goes on from JALYWD010000278.1 coordinate 8,851, forward strand.
CTACTCATGGTTGGGAACGTGCTTCCCCCTGCGGTCACGTGAGAAACAGGCGAGAATGGCAGGAGATCACCTGATCGTGAGAGTGGAGGTATCCATGCCGGTTCCCGCTGATCTGTTCGCCCCGGAACTGATCTTGCTCAATGGCATCATCCACACCGTTGAAGCCGATCAGCCGCGCGTCTCGGCCGTGGCGATTCGGGAAGGCCGCTTCGTAGCGACGGGCTCCGATGACGAGATCCGCGCCCTGGCGGGCCCCAATACGGTCATCGAGGACCTGGATGGGGCGGCCGTGGTGCCGGGATTGATCGATGCCCACAATCACATGCAATCGACCGGCATCATGCTGCGTGAGATTCAGCTCTATGACACGCGGACCATCGCCGAGATCGTGGACCGGGTTGCCGGGCGTGTGAAGAGTGCGAAGCCCGGCGAATGGATCCTGGGACGCGGCTGGGACGAGAGCCTGCTCGCGGAGGGCCGCCACCCGAACCGTCACGACCTCGATGCGGTGTCGCCGGACAACCCGGTGGTTATCCACCGCGTCTGGAACAAGCTGGTCTGTAACTCTGCCGCCCTGCGCGCGGTAGGGATCGACCGCAACACGCCTGATCCCCCGGCGGATATCCTCTACAGCGGCTCCTTCGAGCGGGATGAGAACGGCGATCCCACTGGGCTCTTCCGGGACCGCGCGAAGGACATGATCACTGACAATATCCCACCGTACACGGAAGATCAGCGCGTTGCAGCGATTGCGGAGGGATGCCGGGCGTACAACGCCACCGGCCTGACCGGCGTGGCCGAGCCGGGGCTCTACCCGAACGAGATCGCGGCGTACACCCGGGCCAAGCGTGAGGGCAAGCTGACGGTGCGCACCGACATGCTGATCGCCGCCTGGGGCTTCGGCGCACCGGAGAATGAGGGCGACCTGGAGAAGAACATCGCCTTCATCGGGACCGGCGGCAGCTTCGGCGATGACTTGCTGCGGCTGGAGGGCGTCAAGTTCATGATTGATGGCGGCATGAGCGACCGCACGGCGCGCATGTTCGAGCCGTACCTGGACCAGCCTGATCACCGTGGCACGTGGGTGGTGGAGCCGAACCGGTTGGTGAAGCTGATCCGCTACATCCACGATCTCGGCTGGCCGATGGACATCCACACCTGTGGCGATGAGGCGCAGGAGGTGGTGGTGGGTGCCTATGCCGATGCCCAGCGCGACAACCCGAAGCCGTGGTTAAGGCACCGCGTGCATCATGCGTACTTTCCCACGGAAAAGGCGCTGGAGCGCATGGCCGAAGCGCAGATCCCGGCCGTCGTCTCCTCCCCGTTCCTGACACACCTCGGCGAGGGCTTTGTGAACAGCGTTGGGCCGCAGCGCGCCAGCCGGGCCATGCCGATGCGCACGTACCTCAACGCTGGTGTTCCGCTGGCCGGCTCGTCCGACTCCTACATTACAGATTTCAATCCATGGGTGGGGATGCACGCGGCCGTCATTCGCCACACGGTGAACGGGACGAACCTGGGCCAGGAGACCGAAGCGCTCACTGCGGAAGAGGCGCTGCACTCATACACCATGGGCGGAGCATTCGCGGTCGGGCGTGAGGACCGGCTTGGCTCCATCACGCCCGGCAAGCTCGCCGACCTCGTGGTCCTGGACCGGGACCCACTGGCCATCGACCCGGCAACCCTCGACCAGGTTACGCCGACGAAGACCATGCTCGGCGGCGAGTGGGTCTGGAAGGGCTAGTCGAAACGAAATGTGAGCTGCTCGCCTGTACCTGGTCGAGCAGCACTCATTTTCCCTGGATCCTTTGCCGTCGTTGTTTCCAACCGCCGCGGACGTGAGCCTGGCTCCGATTCGCCCGGCAAGGCAGGCTGAAGGTACGAGTGAGCGGCAGCCTGATTCTGGACGAGGCGCTGGAGACCTGCTAGCAGGTCAGGCTCACGCAATTCCGCGAGAGTTGGAGCCGTGACCGGGATTCCGCCGAGGTCAATAAGGCGGCGATTCCCACCTGGAACATTCTCACCGTCTCGCACCAGGAGAGGCGCCCAATCGCGTTTCAAGTTCTCGGTTGCACCTGTCCACGTACCGCCCTTATCGGCGTCGCTGCTGACGACGAATGCAAACTCGGCCAGGCCGTAGATCAGCTTGTTCCGCTCCATTGCTTTCCAGACCTCGAATCGTGAGTTTGGCCGGAAGGGCGAGGTCAGAAGCAGTTGACCTTCCGCGACCCAGTTTCGGATTTCCGGGGAACGCAAGAGCTTCGCCAAGCCATCGGGCAATATGCCAATCGCTTCGCCTCCAGCCTCAAGCGCCCCGGCCATTGCAACGCGATCAACACCGCGGGCGCCGCCGGAAATAAGAACAACGCCTGCCTGGGCGGCGTATAGCCCAACTTGCGCGGCGAATTCTGTTCCTGTGGGATCGACATCACGGGAGCCGACAGCGGCAACTCCGGCGCGTTCGAAGAGCGTAATTGGTCCTGCACAGAAGAGGAGCGGTGGAGACTGGTCTTTGAGTCGTGTCCGCAGCCGCGACGGATAGGCCTCGTCCGCTCGCGACAGCACAGTAATGCCCTGGGTCGCCAGCTTTTCAAGCGCCGTCGCCACGGTAACGCCCTGGCCGAGCAAGGTCTCAATTCGCTCGGTGAACGGCGCAGCCAGCTCGAGTGCCGCCGCAGTGGCGGCCGACCCAGCATGGACGAGGTCACCTGGCCGCCAGTTCGCTCGAATAAGCGACCGTACCAGGCCGTTCCACTCGCGCAAGGTCAGGGGCGATGGTGAACCTGCATCTCCGCCCAGACCGCCGCAGAGCAGGACGGTGGCGAGCGTATCCTCAGAAAGGTAGTGATCAATCACGGCGTATCGCTGCCGGAAGGCATGGACGCAAGTGCAAACGGAAATACGCGACCGCTGCCGCGTTTGCGTAAAGCTGCGGCACAGACTGTCAGCGTCCAACTGGAATCGACCATGTCATCCACAAGCAATACAGGACCGGACTGCACCCGAGAGGGGGTCACTTTCAAGGTCGAATAAATGTTCAGGAATTGCTTGGCACTGTTCTGCATCGACTTCTGCTCCTCGGGTGGGGTCTTGTGCCCCAGCACCTCAAGGTAGGGAAGGCCAAGACTATCCGCAAGGCGCTGCGCGAAGCCAGCGACCAAATCCGGCCGACGCGGCGAGGGAACCGATGTTACCCATGTTGGCGTGGGATGTGGCTGCCAGCGGGTTGTGATGAGCCGAGTTGCCTCTAATACCAGATCATCACTGAAGTATCCGTCCAGATACTTTCCCGTCCGCACTCTTCCGCTCCAGCCGCCATCTCCCCAAATTGATAGGGCTCGGCCTTCCTCCATTTGGAGATCCTCTCCAATCCTGCGGGCCAGGTCTGGCAGTACTCCAGTTGGAAGCATCTTGCGGGGACGAATGCGGTGCTGTTGGGCACCGAGAAATGCTTCGGCGGCCCTCACGGTGGCTGCGATGGGTGCGGCATTGAATGCAGGCCCGATGCAGTTGGCACAGACTCCACAGCGATCTGTGGCGGCGATGTCATCCAGCTCCCGGGCGATGAATGCCATTTGACACTCGCTCGTGTGCGAGTAGGCGACGATTCGCGCGAGTTCACGACGCCGTTGCTCAGTGATGCCAGCCATGCGGCCGTGGTCTGGTTGCCAAGGCAAAATAGTCCGGCTATAGAGCCGCTCTTCGCGAGAGACAGCGCCCTCAAGTTCAAGAATCTTCAATGCCTGATCTATACGACCGTACGGCGCGTTCACTACCGCGCCAATTTCGCGAGTGGTGAGACCCTCGCTGCTAGCAAGCGAGTTGAGAATTTCCCGGCACAATTCCTCGCTCGGGAATGCTGATTCGATAAAGAAGTTTTGAATCGCATCATCCTCATCACCGACCATGAGGATGGCGTGGGCCTCGGGAATTGCTCGCCCAGCCCGGCCAATCTGCTGGTAGTAGGCAATCAGCGAGCCAGGTCTTTGGTAGTGAATGACGAATCCCAGGTCAGGTTTGTCAAAACCCATACCAAGTGCTGAAGTGGCTACCAGCGCATCGACGTCGTTGGCGCGCAAGCGCTCCTCAAGTACAACGCGCGTATCGCTTGCAACTGAACCGTAGTACGCCGGGGCGTCAAAGCCGCGGGACTCCAACCACGCCGAAACACGTTGTGCGTCCGCGACAGTTTGGGTGTAGATAATCCCTGCCTTTCGCAATTCAGGGAGGTTGTCAGCAAGCCAGGCTAGCCGCTCCGCGTGAGATGGCAAATGAATGGACTGCAATGAAAGTGATGTGCGCATGAGAGGCCCGCGCTGAACGTTGACGCTGCTGCCGAGTTGCGCTTCGATGTCAGCAATCACCCGGTCATTTGCGGTCGCCGTCGTGGCAATAACGGCAATGTTTGCTGGAAGCGTGTCAAGGATGCGCACAATTCGCCGATAGTCAGGCCGGAAGTCATGGCCCCAGTCGGAAATGCAGTGTGCTTCATCAACCACAACGAGTCCAAACCCCTTCGAGCTTCGTGGCAGGACATCAGCCAGGAATTGGTCGTTGGCCAATCTCTCCGGCGAGATCAGCAGAAGATCAATGTTGTCGCTTGCCAGGTCAGCGGCGATAAAGGACCAGTCTTCGGCGTTGCTGCTGTTGAGTGTCTCGGCTCGAATTCCAAGACTCGTCGCCATGCGCATTTGATCTCGCATGAGCGCGAGCAGGGGGCTGATGATCAGAGATGGGCCAAGACCGCTGTCACGTAGTAGCCGCGTTGCGACAAAATAGACGACGCTCTTGCCCCAGCCGGTTCGTTGCACCACCAGGGTTCGTTCGCGGCGATTCACCGCTGAATCAATGGCTTCCCACTGACCGTCATGAAACCTGGCGTCCGACCCCAGCCCTTGCCTGAGTATTGCCAGTGCGTCGTTCTCGGTAGCCATCCCATCTACTCCTGCACACGTGCAACGTGCTGCGAGCGAACGTGGAATTGTCGTGATCAAGATCTGATTCGGGATGCGCATTCTCGCAGTTTGTGACGGCCTTCAAGTGAGCCATCCATTCGCGGAGCAAGGGGCGGTCTGCTACGTTGAAGAAACCGTACGGAGAAGCGGTCTTTGAAGAGAGTGGAGAATGCTCATGCAGGGCCCGCGGACCATCACGGTCAGTATCAGCGTGCGCACGATCTTCCTGATCATCGCGCTTGTGGCCATGACGTACCTCTTTTTTCGCATTCCCCATTTCTGGCTGCTGGTCCTGACGGCCGTGGTGCTGGCCACCGCCATGGACAAACCCGTCTCAGCCATGCAGACGCGCGGCCTGCCCCGCGGGATCTCGATCTTGCTGATCTACATCGTGTTGATCGGCCTGATGGTGATCGCCATCGCGGCGTTGGCGCCGATCGTGGCGGGTGATGCCCGGGCGCTTGAGCGCGAACTGCCCGGCTACACCGCCTGGTTTGAGAGCGTTGCGGCGAGCTTGCCCGCCGGTAGCGATGGAAGCGCGACGTTTTCGCTGGCAGGGATCGAGCAGCAGCTTCGCGGCCATGCCAGCACCCTTGCGCGGAGTGTCACCGAGATCGGGGTGGAAGCCGGGCGGACGGCGTTCTATGTCTTTGTCACACTGGTCCTGGCCTTCTTCCTGAGTGTGGAGCCCGGGGTCGTCCTTGATGGGGCTGCCCGCTGGGTGCCGGCAAAGCACCAGGAGCGCGTCTGGCGGATTGCTCGCAACATCCACGAGAGCATCGGGGCGTGGGCGCGGGGCCAACTCGCGATCGCCCTGATCTTCGGAGCCCTGATGGGCGTTGGACTCAAGCTGATCGGTGTCCCCTACGCGCCCTCACTGGGAGTGATTGCCGGCATCCTGGAGGTCGTGCCGTATGTTGGCGGCTTCATCACCGTTGTCCTGGCGGTGTTGAGCGCGGCCACCATTGGTGTGCCGCAGGTCATTGCGGTGATCGTGCTCTATGTCGTGCTGGTCAACGTGGAGTCCCATGTGCTGGCGCCACTGCTCTACGGCAAGGCGTTGGGGTTGCCGCCGGTGGCGATCCTGCTGGCGCTCCTGGCCGGGGTCGAACTCCTCGGTATCCTCGGCGCGCTCCTGGCCATTCCGCTCACGGTCATCATCTGGGCGATTGGCGAGGAGTTCGCGCCGCGGCAACCGGCCGCGGTTGCGCTCGACCCTCGGCCGGACGTTCCGGCTGAACACAACGCTTCGCACCGCGAGGTCACCGGCTGAATCCCTCCTCCGGTATGATCGTCATGCCGGGTGCGCAGCCTTTGCCGCGTGCCAGATTCGGGTCCGGGTTGCCCTGGACGATGTATCGCAGGAGTTGATCAATGAAGATCGGTGTGTTCACCGTCCTCTTCAGCCAGCGCCCGCTGGAGGAGACGCTCGACTACGTCAAGGCTGCCGGCTGCCAGGCCGTGGAGATCGGCGTGGGAGGCTACCCCGGGGCGGCGCACGCCGATGCCGCGGCCCTGGTGGAGGACGCGGGCAAGCGCAAGCAGTTGCTGGACGCCGTCACCTCACGTGGGCTGGAGATCAGCGCGCTCTCCTGCCACGGCAACCCCCTGCACCCCAAGGCGGAGATCGCAGCGGCGCACGACCGGGACTACCGGAACGCGGTCAAGCTCGCGCAACAACTTGGCGTCGATACCGTGATCACCTTTTCCGGATGCCCTGGCGGCGGCCCGGAGGCCCAGGAACCGAACTGGGTGACCTGCCCCTGGCCACCGGACTTCCTGGAGACGCTGGAGTGGCAGTGGCGCGAGCGCGCCACGCCCTACTGGGGCGAAGCAGCCGAGTTCGCGAAGAAGCACGGGATCAAGGTCGCCATCGAGTTGCACCCGGGCTTCCTGGCCTACAACACCGATTCCTTCAACAAGCTGCGCGAGATCGGCGGCGAGACCCTCGGGGTCAATTTCGATCCGTCGCACCTCTTCTGGCAGGGGATGGACCCCCTGGTGTGTGTGCGGGACCTGGGCGACGCCATCTACCACGTTCACGCCAAGGACACCTGGCTCGACAAGCCGAACATCGCGCTCAATGGCGTCCTCGATACCAAGCCGTATACCGACGAGATCAACCGCTCGTGGATCTTCCGCACCGTCGGCTTCGGTCATGGCCAGGAGTTCTGGCGGTCCCTCATGAGTGAGTTGCGACTGGCAGGCTATGACGGCGTCATCTCCATCGAGCATGAGGATTCGCTGATGAGCACCAACGAGGGGTTCACCAGCGCGGTGAACTTCCTCAAGGGCGCGGTCATCTCCGAGTCTCCCGTCGTCGCCTGGTGGGTTTAGCTCCAACAACGTTGCCAAGGAGGGCTGCATGAGCGAAATCGGTGTCGGGTTGGTGGGCTACAAATTCATGGGACGGGCGCACTCCAATGCCTACCGGCAGGTGCCCCACTTCTTCGATGTCGATCCCACGCCGCGCATGGTGGCCATCTGTGGCCGCGACGAGGCGAGCGTAAAGGAGGCCGCCGAGAACCTGGGCTGGGAGGGCTACGAAACCGACTATGAAGCGCTGATCGCCCGGCCAGATATCCAGTTGATCGATGTCTCAACGCCCGGTGACACCCACAAGGACGTGGTGCTGGCCGCGCTGCAGGCGGGCAAGCACGTCCTCTGCGAGAAGCCCCTGGCCAACAACCTGGCCGAGGCGCGCGAGATGCTGGAAGCGGCCAAAGCCGCTGGCACGGTGGCGGTCGTCAATTACAACTACCGGCGTGTTCCGGCCGTACAGTGGGCCAAGAAACTGATCGATGACGGGGTGATCGGTGAGGTCCGGCACTGGCGCGCGGTCTACCTGCAGGACTGGATCAACGATCCCGAGTTCCCGCTGGTCTGGCGCCTGCAGAAGGAGCACGCTGGCTCTGGCGCCCTGGGCGATATCGCCGCGCACATCACCGATCTCGGGATGTTTCTGCTCGGCCCGATCGACGAGGTGGTGGGCACGCTCTCCACCTTCATCAAGCGGCGCAAGGTGGCGACCGCCGAGGGCGAGGGTGCTGGCCTCGGGGCGGCGTCCGGCGACGAGTATGGCGATGTCACGGTCGATGACTCCACGACTTTCCTGGCCAACTTCGCCAGCGGTGCTACCGGAACGTTCGAGGCGACGCGGCTGGCGCCGGGGCGCCGCAACTACAACAGCTTCGAGATCAACGGCAGCAAGGGGTCAATTGTCTTCAACCTGGAGCGCATGAACGAGCTTCAGCTCTACCTCGTGGACGATCCGGCGGGCGTTCAGGGGTTCCGCACCATCAACGTCACCGAAAGCGTTCACCCGTACGCGGGCGCTTGGTGGCCTGCCGGGCACCCCATCGGCTACGAGCACACCTTCGTCCACGCGATCAAGGACCTGCTTGATGGCGTTGGCGGAAAGAGCGACAACCCCGGTCCTTCATTTGAGGAGGGGTTCGCGGTGCAGGCAGTGCTGGACGCCGTTGAACGCAGCGCGGCAACCCACGCCTGGACGAAGCCCGAAAAGCCGTAGTCTTCAGGATGCGTGGCGGCGCATCTGCGTGCGGGTGCGCCCCAGCACGATAGCGACGTGCGCGGCCTCTTCGTCAGCGAGGAGTTGCCGGACCAGGAACGGGTCGGGGTCGGCAGCGGCGGCGATGCGAGCGTCGTCGCCGCTGGCCAGCGCCTCGCGCAATCGCTCCAGGTGCGCCGCCCGCAGCACGGCCTGCTCGAGCTCAGCCCACTCCGGGCCGGCACGCTGCAGATCACCCAGGGCGGCGCGGGCCGCGGGCAGCAGACGAGCCATGCGCCCGGTGTCTGGTGGCTCAGCGGCCATGGCGGCACGGAGCGAATCTGCCAGAGAGAGCCGGTCAACGACGCCGCGCACCGCTGACCAGTCCAGACCGTCTGAAAATGGCGCGCCGGACGCCTCCAGTTCCGCCAGTGCTTCGACCACCTCGCGGTCAGGGCCTTCGCGTAACGCCAGTTCCAGGCGCGTACCTGCCTGATCACGCGCGATGACGCGATGCACGCGGCGCCGCTCCACTTCGGTCAGTCGCTCCTCGGCGTTAGCAGGCGCCTTGGCGAGCAGACCACGCAGGTAGGGACCATCCCGCCTGCGGAGAGCGGCACGAACGTCCTGGTTCCACCGCGAACGTTGCCAGGCCAGATCGAGGCGCAGCCAGATCGAGTGAGGGCGCGTTTCTTCCTCTCGCCACAGGGCCGGATCGGCAGCCGCGCAGATCGCCACGTCATCATCACCGGCCAGTGCTCGCTCCACGGAGGGCCAGGCAAGCGCACGTGCAATGGCGCGATTGGCCGTGGGGTCGAGCGGCCCAAGTTCATCAATGTGACCGCCACGTTGCAGGCTGATCAGGGCAGGACGGTCGTCTTCCTGCAGGGCGGCGGTCAGCGCCGCTCGTGTCTCGGCCCGGTGGCGTGCCTCCCGCGCAGCGGTCACCGCTGTGACGCCTGGCGCAACTCCGGAACTTTCGGCCTGGGCCATTGCCTGCAGCAGCCCGGTGTCATCGCGGCGACGCAGTGCGCGGTCAATGCCAGCGCGAGCTTCCTGCTCGATGAGTTGATGGATGGCGGTGGCGTACACCTGCGCGGCCGGGTACTCCCGCACACTACCCCAGATGCGAAGTGCTTCAGGCCCATTGCGCTGCTGAACTGCCGCCTGGAGTGCCTCGATCTGCTCGGCGTGGAATGTGCGGCCGACTGGCGCTGGAGACCCCGCGAGCGCTTGCTGCCTGGCTGCTGGAGGGGCCGGGACCGCGGGCGCCGGTTCTGGCGGCGCTGTTTGCACATGGGTCTGGGTCGGTGCTTTTGCTTGCGGCCGAGCCGGTGGGGCCAGTCGGGCTGATCGTCGCGGTGCAAGCCGTGGAAAGCCGAGACCTTCCAGCCGGGCGGCGATTTCCGACAGCGGCGGGAGTTCCTCGGGTGAGAAGCGAATCGCGCGCCGCACGACTTCCAGCAGTAGCTCCAGTGAGGCGTCGGCATCATCCAGCCGCGTAAACACCGGCGATGCTGATGGACGGCGCACATCGGTGCTGCTGAAGAGCAGGCCCTCGGCTGGTGTTCCTGGCAGGAATTCCGGCTGAACGGCCAGGATGCGAAGCGCTGCCCAGAGCATGAGCGCTGGAAAGCGGTCGCGGTAGACCGGATCGCGCGGTGTGCCCTGCGGATGGCGCAACGCCATGTTGCTGCCCGGCGCGTCGTGAGTCACGCGGAAGCCCGGCCAGGAAGCGGTGTCCAGATCGATGACCGCGATGGTGCCATCCGGCCGGACCATGATGTTGTCCGGGTTGAGATCACCGTGGACGAATCCGGCGGCCTCCATCGCCAGGGCCGTCTCCAACCAGCGATCCGCGATCATGGCGAGGTGGGCGCCATCCCGCTCCTGGCACAGTCGAATGACCATCTCGCGCAGGGTGCGCCCAGGTACCCGCTCCATCACCACGAGCGGTCGGCTGGTTTGCTTGCCATCCGCGCCCCAGACACGAAGTCCATCGGGCAGCCACTGGATGTCACCAGGGAGGGGGCCGTGTGGAGCGCGGAGCCCGTCCAGGAGGTGGTCGCGCTGCAGCGCGGTGTAGCGCTGCGCCAGCGCGCGGTCGCGCTCCCGGTTACGTTGCTGATGCACGCGCAACGCCAGGATGCGTCCAGAGGGCGTGCGTAATTCGTATGCAACCGTATGACGCCCGGAGGCGCGAAGGGGATTGCCCTGGGCATCGCGACGAACGGCGCCGCCGCCGAGCTGTTCGATGGCCGGCACGTTTGCGACTGGATTCTGAAAGAGCGCATCAAGCTCGGAAAAGCTGAAAGACATGGCCTACATCTGAGGGATTGCCGGACAGCGATCTGCCAAAAGCATGCTGGAGAATGGTACAGTCTGTCCGGACACCAGCGATTCCCGCTCGTTGTTGGCGCTCCCCGGCTGGTGTTTGCTACCCCGCACTCGAGGTTGAACTTGCAGCGACGACGCGCGACCGATTCCGCCGAACGAGCAAAGCCGGCCATCGCTTCGGTTGGTGGTGTGGTGACTCCGGTGCGACCCGGGATCGCCGATCCCTTTGGGGCGCTCCCTGGTGAAGCAAACCTGGGCCGCAACGCCGTGGCGCAGTCTCTGCAGCAAATGGCGGAGACCCTGGCAAGCGTCGACGAGCGAGCCTCTGCCCGCATGGAGGCGCTCAGTCGCGCAATTGCCACCGATGACGGGCGACAACGTTGGGCTGAAGTAGATCTGCGGCGCGCCTTCAACACCGAGCATCTTGCGTATGCCTTTGCCCTGCAGAAGGAAGGTGGGTACGCGCACTCCACCATCGCCTCAGCGGACCGCATCCGGAACATCCTCGTCCTGGCGCCGATCCTCCTGACCTGGTTCGCCCTGGCGGAAGCCTCGCGCGCCTATGCCGCCTACATTACGGAGAATCCCGACGAAGTCCGGCAGCCGTTCCTGCTGCTGTGGGAACGGGGATTTGGCGGACATGCGAGTGTCCTCGCGCCTACCTTCTCGACCGTCGCCCTCATCGATGCCGTGATCATCGCCGCGATTATCGGCCTCACGTTCTACGCGCATGGACGGCGCGAGGCGCGCGAAGACTCCGTGGAAAAGACGGCGCAGGCTTTTCAGACGGATCTGGACAATGTCCTGGCCGAAGCATCGGTCGTACTGGCTGTGGACCGCGGTAGCCGTCCGGCGGCACTGGCC
>JALYWD010000310.1 GCA_030852885.1 Chloroflexota bacterium
TGGTGGACAGCGTGACCCGGTTCGTGGCGACGGGGAGGTCGTCGCCCACCACCAGCACGTTGAAGCCGAACCCGAAGTGCTGCCGGAACCACTCATGGTGCGCGGCGCCCCAGGGCGCGGCGTTCCCCGAGTGCGCGCCGTTCGCCTGGTAGCCCGCGCCGTTCTGCCGTGTGATGTGCAGCGTGATCCCGTTGACGAAGCCGCGTGCGGGATCGGTTTCCGCGAACTCCTCGCAGATGTAGACCGCCGAGATGATCCCCTGGTGCGAATCGGTGCGCTCCGGCGACCAGATCTCCACCAGCGCCAGGCCGTGATGCATCAGGTTGCGGCCAACCTGATCGCTGGCATTGGCGAGCCCATGTGGATGTTGCGCGTTCTCGGACAGCAGCAGCAGGCGCGGCGTGCCGATGCCATTTGCCGCCACGATGACGACGTCCGCATCCTGCTGGTAGCGCAGCCCAGTCTGCCGATCGACATAGACCACTCCGGTGGCTCGCCCGTCCGGTCCGGTCTCGATCCGCTCCACCCGGGAGAAGGTCCGTAGCTCAGCGCCAGCCGCCAGCGCGTACGGCCAGACGGAGACCTGGTAGTCATTGAGCGCCCCAGTCGGGCACCCACTCTGGCAGTTGCCGCAATTGTTGCAGGCGGGGCGGCCCTTGAACGGCGCGCCCAGGATGGCGCAGGGCATCGGCCAGTAGTGCCAGCCCAGATTCTCGAAGCCGCGCGCCACCACCGTCCCCAGCGGGCCCGGCGCAACCGGAGGCGTCTGGAACGGACCGCGCGCCGGAATGGCCGGGTCGCCGTCCCAGCCGCTGATGCCCACGAGGGCGTCGTGCGTGTCGTACCAGGGCGCCAAATCCTCGTAGGCAAGCGGCCAGTTCGGTTGCAGACCGTGCTCGGTCCCCTTGCGGAAATCGGACGGGCGGAACCGGGGCCAGGTTGCGGTGTAAACCACGGACGACCCACCCACGCCGTTCCACATCAGCGGGTTCTCGTCGCGCGTGTCGATCGGGTAGTCCTGCGTGCGGCGGCGGATATTCGGGGCCGTGCTCCAGCGCGTCGCCCGCTGGTACTCCCAGTCGGGGGAGTAGTGCGGGTGATCTTCTGGTCGCGTCCAGCCGCCCTGCTCCAGGCAAACCACCTTCAGGCCAGCCTGGGCCAGGGTCAGGGCGGTCAGAGCGCCGCCCACGCCAGCGCCGACGATCACGACATCGGCCCGCTCCGGTTTACGGCCGGGCAATCGAGGAGAACTCGCCATCACGTATTCCGCTCCAGAAGGGATTGCCCCGGTGTTCACGACCGGGCCGAAGTTCATCATGCCCGCCCTATCCGGCAGGGTCAGGGAGAGGACACCGTTGAAGAGATACCAATGCTCGACGTTGTGCAGCCCGAACAGGTACATCGCGCCCAGCGAACCGGACCGGCAGGCCATGCGCGTCACGCCACCCACGCGAATCGCCATCGCGATGCCGTCAGTTCGGGCGCGCGCCCGCGCCCGGTTGCAGTCGGCGCGGATCGCCAGCGCGCCATCCGCCTGAAACTCCAGCGTGTATCGTGCCGGTTCGGGCGGTGTAACGAAGGTCACGCCGTTATCGTCCGCGATGCCCTGCCATTGCCAGGTGACGCCGGTCAGCACCGGGCGCAGTCGCAGCGCGCCCCGGGGTCCACGCAGGATGAGGTTGCCCGCGTCGTCGAAGCGATAGCTCTCCGCGCTGCTCAGCATCGCCGCGAACGCGTTACTGTACGAGCCAGACCGGCAGAGCGCATCGGTGGTCGCCAGGTTCGTCAGCGCCACGCTGCCATCGGTGGCGGTGTAGTCCGCCTGCCCGCTGTTGCAGTCCAACCGAAACGTCGCCCGGCCATCCGGCAGAAACTGGGCGGTGTAACGCTCCGGATCGCCGACTTCGACCGGCGCTTCATCGCCAGGGGTGAAGCTGTCCATCGCCCACACGTGCGGAGCGATGCCCGCCACGCGTGCCACGGGTGTTGTGACTGTGGTGGTCAGCGGCGTCAGCGCCATGACGAGCACCAGGGAGAGCAGCAGCATGCTGATGGGCTTGCCGCCTACTGCTCGCTGGCAGTGGCCACCGCAGCCGGTGGCAGCCAGTCGATGCGCTCCACCTCGTGCGTGGCCTTGTAGAAGCCGCGTGGCTCGGTCGGGATAGTGACGCCCGGGATCGGCTCGAATGGCGGCAAGTCGTAGCCCAGCGGCTGTGGCGCATCGTTGTAGACGATGCCGAGTTCGCGGATCGCTTGCACCACGAGCGGCAACTGGTAGTAGCTGTAGTAGAGCGTGTTCAGCATCAGGGCGAAGAGCAGCGGCTCCTGCTCCTGGAACCGCGCCACCGCCGCCACCCGCGCTTCAGGGTCCAGCACCGCCAGGGAGCCGCCAGCGGCGACGCGCAGCGCGGCGAGCACCTGGACCACGCCGTCCAGGCCGATGCGCTCCCGCAGGCGGTCCGCCAGCAGGCCCTGCGCGCCGGCCGCGGAGGCCGGCGGGAACAGGTCATCGCCCGGGATCAGGATATCGACCAGCAGCGCCAGGTCCTGGGCTTCGGCGCTGTAGGGGTAGTCGCTCATTCCGTGGCGACCGTTTCCGTTGCGCGGTGCGCATCCATCGAGGAGCCCTCGAAGACTTCGTATGGAGAGTCGGTCGGCCACTGTGGCCAGAGCGGCACGAACATGATGCCCGCCACCACTACCAACTGAATCGTCTCATCACCGGTGTTGTACACCCGGTGAATCACACCGGGGCGGTTGAAGACCGCGCAGCCGGGGGAAATGGCACGGCGCACGCCGTCCGACTCCAGTTCGCCGCTCCCCTTGACCACGTAATAGACCTCTTCGCAGCGGTGCCGGTGCAGCGGCGAGTGGTGCCCCGGGTCGATCTCCACCAGCCCCAGGCAGAGGCTCATCGCATCAAATCCGGTCTCCGGATAAATCAGCTTCAGATCGCGCACCGCGCCATCCGACTGCTGCATCGGCGACCCATCCAGAAACTGCTCCGGCGCAATGACTACGCGCTGTTCAACCATCACAAACCTCCGGTTTGTTGAGGGAAGACGGCCTGCGGGCCTTAGGGAAGACGCTGCGCTTAGGGAATAAGGG
>JALYWD010000325.1 GCA_030852885.1 Chloroflexota bacterium
GATCCCTCGTGCCTCGGGATGACAGGCGAAGTTGGGCGGCGCCAGTGGAGCGTGGTGGGAGGGGAACGAGATCCTGCGACTTCGCTCAGGACGACACCTCAAGGGGGATGGCGCCTCGCACGTTGGAGGCTGCAGGACCCGGTCTCGGCGTGAGTTAGGGCCCGACTTCGGGAGAAAACACGCTCCGGGAGATCGCCGCGAAACCTCAGAAGTTGCGGTGCCTCAGAACATGTCACGACCCCGCTGACTGCCAGAACTGATGGTCCTGGCGACACTTCCGGGCTCAGTTTGGTATCCATCCGAGTAGTTTTCGCCCTGGTGAACCGTGTAGCATCGTTTGTCGGGAGGCCCGTGCCTCACCAATTGCACGTCGCGCACACCTCTTGCGCGTATCGCTGATCGACGACGGAGCCGGTCAGCCGGTGCAGGCCACGACCAGGCCGCACCCACGACGACAGATCGCCAGCGCCAGACGGGACAGGGACTCGTCAACAAAACCGCTGGCGATGTTCATACGTTAGTCATGACATTGCGGCGGCGGCACGGGAGATGGTGTGCCACTGCTGCCCGCCGAATGCAATATCCCTGGCCTATCGACGCTGATGGTGTCACAGGAGGCAAGAATGACCTTGCTGCATGAGCGCGTGTCTCACTCTGGCAAGTTGCGAGATATTTCAGAACACCCGTTCAGCCGGCGCGCGATGCTGCGCCGGGCCTCGCTGCTGGGAGTCAGCGCAACGGTGCTGGCTGGAACCGGCAGCCTGACCTGGCCAGGCGGCCTGGTCGCCGCGTATCAGGAGAGCCAACCGGTTCACGGTGGTGTGTTGCGTGTTGGCATCCCCGGATCTGCTGCGTCGTTCGACCCCACAACCGAGACGATCATGGAAGCCATCTGGGCTATGGAGCACATCTACTCCAACCTGATCCGGATGACGCCGGAGATGGAACTCGAGCCGGAACTGGCCCTGGCCTGGGAGTCGAACGAGGCCGGTGACGAATGGACCGTGACGTTGCGCGAAGGCGTGACATTCCACGACGGCAGCGACTTCACCAGCGAAGACGTCGTCGCGACGTTCGAACACTTTCTCGACCCCGCGGCTGCTTCCCAGTACCGCAGCAACATCTCCATGATCGAGAGCGTCGAAGCGACAAGCCCCTTCGAGGTCGTCTTCCACCTCTCGTCGCCGTTCGCCGAGTTCCCCGAAACCCTGAGCCACTATCAGGCCCGGATGCTGCCAGCCGGCAAGATGGACGATCTCGCAAGGAATCCCATCGGCACCGGGCCGTACCGGCTCGATTCGCATGTGCCCGGTGAGCGGACCGTACTCAAGCGGTACGACGGCTTCTACGACCTGGAAGGCCAGGCGTTCATCGACGAAATCCAGTTCCTCGCTATCCCCGAGGAAGCGACCAAGATGGCCGCGCTGACCAGCGGCAGCGTCGAACTGGTGAACGAGGTGCAGCCGACCTCACTGCCCATCGTGCAGAACGCGCCGGGCATAGTCACCACGGAGATCATCACCGGCAGCCATCAGCCCATCGTGATGGACGTCACCCAGGCGCCCTTCGACGACCCGCGTGTCCGTGAGGCGCTGAAACTGGTCGTCGCACGGGAGGGGTTGGTCGCCGTCGTGCTCCAGGGGCACGGCGAACCCGCTGCCGACCAGGTCGTGCCACCCAGCGATCCCATGTACGGGGACGTCGCGATTCCGAGCCCGGACCTGGAGCGCGCCCAGGAGCTTCTGGCCGAGGCTGGCTACGCCGACGGGCTCGATCTTGTCCTGCACACCACGCCCGGGCGCGCGGGGATGCTGGAGACCGCGCTGACGTTCAAGGACATGGCTGCCGGCGCCGGGATCAACGTGGAAGTCGTGAGCCATCCGGTGGATGCCTACTGGGCAGAATTCTGGAAGAAGACGCCGTTCTTTGTCTCGAACTGGATCGGGCGGCCGACCGCGGAAATGATGCTTTCGCAGCTCTACATGTGCGATTCCAGCGGCACGGAAGGCAAGTGGTGCAACCCGGATTTTGACGCGCTGATCATGGACGCACGGGCGACACTCGACCCCGATGCCCGTCATGAACTCCTGACCCAGGCGCAGCAGCTTCTCAGCGAAGACGGCCCCGTTATCGTGCCGTACTTCCGCTCCTATATCTCCGGTGCATCCACCCGCTTGCAGGGATTCACCCCCCACCCGCTCCGGTACCTCGACCTCCGCCGCGCCTGGCTGGACGGCTGATCAGGGAGGACCATCCATGACAATGCTCGTGAGGCAGCGGTTCGGCCGCTGGTTGCTCGGTGTTTAGGTTTTTCACGCGCCGCCTGGCGTTCATGGCGGTGACGCTGTTCATCGTGTCGATCGTGATCTTTTCCGTCACCGAACTGCTACCAGGCGACGTGGCCGTGATGATTCTCGGCAGCGAGGCGACCGATGACACGCTGGCCGCGCTGAGAACGCAGCTCGGGTTGGACCGGCCGGCGCCGGCACGCTATCTCGACTGGCTCTCCGGCGCGGCGCGGGGCGACTTCGGTGAGTCCCTTCGCATGCGCACCGAAGTCGGGCCGCTGGTGCTTGAGCGGCTCAAGAACTCGCTGGCGCTGGCGGGCATTGCCCTCGCCATCGGCGTGCCGCTGGCGCTGGGTCTCGGCATCATCGCCGGGCTGCGGAAGGACCGCCCCGCGGACAAGGTGATCACGGTCACCACCCTGCTCGGCATCTCGGTCCCCGAGTTCGTGATCGGCAGCGTACTGATCATGGTCTTCGCGTCCATCTGGCCGGTGCTCCCCGCCACCAGCATGATCGATCCCAGCGGGAATCCCCTGGAGAACGTGAAGTACCTGATCCTGCCGGCGGTGACGCTCGTCTTTGTCACGCTGGCGCACACCGCTCGTATGACCCGCTCGAGCGTGATCCGGGTCATGCGCACCGACTACGTGCGGACGGCGACCCTGAAAGGGATGCCGCGCGGGCGCATCATCCTGCGCCACGTGCTGCCGAACGCGCTCCTGCCCTCGATCACCGTCATCGCCCTCAACGTCGGCTGGATGATTGGCGGCCTGATCGTAGTGGAGACGGTGTTCGCTTACCCGGGCCTCGGCCAGTTGATGATCTTCGCCGTGACCAACCGGGACGTGCCGCTGGTGCAGGCGGTCGCGCTCCTGGTGGCGCTGATCTACGCCCTGGCCAACCTTGGCGCGGACCTGCTCTACGCCGTGCTGAATCCACGCATCCGGTACTCGTAAGGACGCTGCATGAGGAATGATGCGGGACGGAGGAACACGACCATGAACAAGCTGAGCCCAGCACAGGCGCCTCAGGCCTGGACGCCATCGGGGAACGTCATCGCCGCCGCGCCGGCGGCCTGGATCGGCCCGGCCCCCCGCGCCGAGAGCGACGTGGCGGCGCCAGCGCCAACCCACCGCTGGAAGGCACTGCTGGCCAGCCGGTCAGCCGTCTTTGGCGCGGTGGTCCTGCTCGGGTACCTGCTGCTGGCCGTCGTTGGCGACCGCCTGGCGCCCTACCCTCCCCTGGAGTTCCACTATCAGGACACGCTGCAAGCGCCGTCCTCGACCTACTGGCTGGGCACCGACCAGTATGGGCGGGATATCTTCAGCCGGGTGCTGGCCGGCGCGCGCAGCATTGTGCTGATCGCCTTCAGCGCCACCGCGCTCGGGGTCGTCGCGGGCACGCTGATCGGGCTCACGGCCGGCTACTACGGGGGCAAGATCGACGAGACGATCATGCGCCTCGGGGACGGCGTGATGAGTTTCCCGTCGCTGCTGCTGGCCCTGCTGGTCCTGACCACGCTCGGCCCGAGCGTGAGCAATATCATTGTTGCGGTCGCCATCACCTTCGTGCCGCGCGTGGCGCGCATCATTCGCAGCGTGGCCCTCGATCTGCGCACCCAGCCGTTCGTGCAGGCGGCGCAGGCGCGCGGTGAGCGTGCGCCCTACATCATCGTGCGCGAAATGTTGCCGAACGCGATCCCGGCGATCATCGTCGAGAGTTCGATCCGGATCGGCTACGCCATCCTGATCGGCGCGTCGCTCGGCTTCCTCGGCCTTGGCGTACAGCCGCCCACGCCCGATTGGGGCCTGATGATCTATGAGGGCCGCAGCATGATCCAGGCCTCGCCGTGGGTCGTCATTGGGCCCGCCATCGCCATCTCGGTCCTGGTCATCGCCGCCAATCTGTTCGCTGATGGCGTGAGCCGCGTCCTGGATCACAGTGAGCAACTGGAGGACCTGGCATGAGCAGCCAACTCGTTGAACTGTCGGGACAGCCCGATACCCTCGGGGTGCATGCGCCGGTCCTCGAAATCCGGGATCTGCGTGTGACGTACGGCAGCGGGCCGAACCAGGTCGCGGCAGTGCGCGGCGCATCGCTCAGCGTGCGCGCCGGCGAAGTCCTGGGGCTGGTCGGTGAGTCGGGCTGCGGCAAATCGACCCTGGCATTCGCTGCGATCGGTCACGTAGCCGCTGGTGGCCACATTGTGCAGGGGGAAGTCCTGTACCAGGGCCGGGATGTCTTTGCCTTCTCGCCCGCGGAACTGCAGCATCTGCGCGGCCGCGACGTGGCGATGGTCTACCAGAACCCGATGGCCTCCCTGAACCCCTCGATGCGCATCGGCGATCAGCTTGCCGAAGTGCTGCAGATTCATGAGGGCATGAGCCAGTCACAGGCGCAGCGCCGCGCGGTTGACCTGCTCGGCAGCGTCCATCTGCCCGATCCCGAGGAGATGGCCCGGCGCTACGCGCACCAGCTCTCCGGTGGTCAGCAGCAACGCGTGGTCATTGCCATGGGGCTGGCCTGCAACCCCTCGCTCCTGATCCTCGATGAACCGACGACCGGGCTCGATGTCACCACCGAGGCGACGATCCTCGATCTCGTCGATGAGCTGAAACGCACCATGGATGCGGCGATCGTCTACGTCAGCCACAACCTCGGCGTCATAGCCCGCGTCTGTGACCGTGTCGCGGTGATGTATGCCGGCGAGATTGTGGAGGAAGCGCCCATCAGTGAATTGTTCGCCAGGCCACGCCATCCCTACACCGCCGGGCTCCTGACGGCCGCGCCGAACCTGAGCCGGGCTGGCCAGCCATTGACCCCAATCCCGGGCCAGTTGCCGAAACCGGGGCAGCTTCCCGCCGGGTGCGCCTTCGCCCCGCGCTGCCAGTACGCGCGTGACCTCTGTACCACGGATCATCCGGAATTGTTCGATGCCGGAGCGCAGCATCAGGCGCGCTGTTTCTTCTGGCCAGAGGTACGGGTTGGCGGCAGGCGCCAGCCGATCCCCTTGCGGCCAAAGCACGGCCACCGCATGCCAGCGGAGCCGATCCTGGAAATCGACGATCTGCACAAGTCCTACACGCAACACACGGGGCTCCTGCCCGGCCGCGGCGGCGACCGCGTGGTCAAGGCCGTCGATGGCGTGTCGCTGGAGGTGCGTGCGGGCGAGACGCTTGCCGTAGTCGGCGAGTCGGGGTGCGGCAAATCCACGCTCTCAAGCTGCATCATCGGCCTGCAGCCACCGGACGAGGGCGAGATACGCCTGCTGGGCAAGACGCTGAACCCACGTGCCAGCGCCCGCCCCAAGGAGCTGCGCCGCCAGATCCAGGTGGTCTTCCAGAACCCGGACACCGCGCTCAACCCGGCACAGACCATTGCCCAGATCGTGGGCCGGCCGCTGCAGCTCTTCGCGGGCGCTAAAGATGCCCGCGACACGCGCCAGCGGGTCGAGCAGATTCTGGCCAGCGTCAACCTGGACAGCTCATACCTCGATCGTTACCCCGCACAGCTTTCCGGCGGCCAGAAGCAGCGCGTGGGCATTGCCCGGGCGCTGGCGGCGGAGCCGTCGATTGTTGTCTGTGATGAGCCGGTTTCCGCGCTCGATGTCTCGATCCAGGCGACCGTGCTCAACCTGCTGCAGGAGCTCCAGGATGAGCAGTCATACTCGTACGTCTTCATCTCCCACGACCTGAGCGTGGTGCGCCACCTCGCGGACCGCGTGGCGGTGATGTACCTGGGACAGATCATGGAGATGGGGACCACGGCGCAGGTTTTCGCGCCGCCGTATCACCCCTATACCGAGGCGCTCATCTCGGCCGCGCCCGTGCCCGACCCGACCGTGGTGCAAGAGCGCATCCGGCTCGAAGGCCCTGTCCCTGGTGCCGGGGCCACCCAGCGTGGCTGCCCGTTCCAGTCGCGCTGTCCGCGCAAGCTGGGCCCCATTTGCGAGCAGGAGGCGCCCCCGGTGCGTGACGCGGGCGACGGCCACACCATCCGCTGCCACATTCCGCTGGCGGAACTGGCCAGCTTTGGTCCTGTCGTGGAGATGCGCACGCCAGTACCATAACTCTGACGCGGCACCGTCAGGAGGCGATATGCGCGAGCCAGAAGTAGAACCAGAAACTCAATCGGTGGAAATCACAGAGGTAAAGAGTCAGCTTGTGAGCCTGGTCCACGACGTTGCCCAGAAGCAGAGCCGTTTCCTGGTGGAGGAAGCGGGTACGCCGGTGGCCGCACTGGTATCTCTTGCGGACTACCGGCAGTTGACTCGCCTGGATGCACAGATTGCTGAGCAACTCCGCCTACTGGAAGAGATACGAGAAGCGTTCAGCGATGTCTCACCAGAAGAACGTGAGCGTGAGACGGCCAAGGCTGTAGCCGAAGTTCGCGCAGAGATGCGGGCGGAGAGAGAAGCCACCAGGCGCTCATGATCCGGGCCACGCTGGATGTTAACGTATTGGCATCTGGCTTCCAGGACACGCCAGGTGTACCTGCCATGCTCGTCGAGTCCTGGATACGCGGCGCCTACGAATTGGTCATCTCCGACCATATCCTGGATGGACTCAGCCGCACCCTGCGGAAGCCCTATTTCCGGCGTCAAATGACGCCAAATCAGGTTGACCGTGTCTTCGCGCTCCTTCGCACTCGAGCTTTGGTCGTTGCTCCCAGTGTCACGGTTCACGGCATTGGCGAAGATGAAGAGGATGATCTGGTGCTATCAACCGCGCTGACAGGAGCCGTCCGGTTTCTTGTGACCGGAGACAAGTATCTGCAGCAGATTGGCGCATATCAGGACATCATCATCCTCTCTCCGCGCGAATTTCTTGACTTGTTGGGCAGCGAGTAGCAACGCGGATACTGACGGCCATGCCGCGGTGCGTCAGGCCTACCGCACCCGGGGATCGAGCCAGCTATACATCAGGTCCACGATCAGGTTGGCGAGGCCAATCAGCAGCGCGCCGAAGAGGACACTGCCCATGATCATGGGGATGTCGAAGCGCTGCGCGGCCTGCAGCGCCTGCCAGCCGATGCCCGGCCAGCCGAAGATGTACTCCACCAGGGCGAGGCCGGTGAGCAAGCCGGCGAGGTCCATGCCGAGCATGGTCACCACCGTCAGCAGCGCGTTCGGCAGCAGGTGCCGCCAGGCGATGGTCCAGCGGCTCAGCCCCTTGGCTGCCGCCGTGCGCGCGTAATCCTGGGCGATGGAATCGAGCATGTTCGAGCGCAGCACGATGCCGTACCAGGCGGCCCACGGTAAGGCCACCGTGAGCGCGGGCAGCACCAGGTGCGCCAGCGTGCCGTAGCCGCCGACGGGGAAGAGGCGCAGCCTGAAGGCGAAGAAGTACAACATCAGCAACCCAAAGAGGAAGCTGGGGATGGAGATGGAGACCAGGCCGATGATGGTCAGGCCGCGATCCAGCAGGCCACCCCGGTACATCGAGGTTACGACCCCCAGCGGCACCCCCAGCGCGACAGCCAGGATGAAGATGGCCAGCGCCAGTTGCAGCGTGGCCGGGAAGCGCTGCGCCAGGGCCTCGGAGACGGGGCTGCCAAAGTAGTACGACTCCCCCATGTCGCCGTGCAGCAGGTTGCCGAGGTAGGTCAGGTACTGCTCGTGGATGGGGCGGTCCAGGCCTAACCGCTCGCGCAGCATCTCGACGGAGGCCTGCTGCGACCGGCCGCCGCTGAGAGACTGCGCGGCGTCGGTGGGGCCAGCGAAGAGGATGCCGAAGGTGAGCATGGAGACGCCGACCAGGGTGATGGCGATCCAGACCAGGCGGCGCAGGATATAGCCGAGCATGGGTTACCGTCCTTTCTGGGCGGGGTCCATGGCCTCGCGCAGGCCACTCGCCACCAGGTTGAAGGACACGACCGTGATCACGATGGCCAGCCCCGGATAGAGCACCAGCCAGGGGGCGGTGCGGTAGTACTCCATGCCGTCCTGGATCATGGAGCCCCAGGCGGGCGTGGGGGCCGGCACGCCGAGCCCAAGGAAGCTGAGGCTGGCCTCGGCGAAGATGACCGCGGGGATGGTCAGCGCGAAGTAGACCGTGACCAGGGGCAGCAGGTGGGGCAGCACGTGGCGCAGGAAGATGCGCCGTTCTGGCACCCCCACGCTGCGGGCCGCCTGCACGAACTCCGCCTCCTTGATGGTGAGGATCTGGGAGCGGAAGACGCGCGCCGGGTAGGGCCAGCCGAAGAGCGAGACGACCAGCACCACCACCCATGCGCCAGGCCGCAGCACGACCACCAGCAGCAGCATCACGAAGAACTGCGGCACGCTGATCATGAGATCGACGAAGCGCATCAGGAAGAAATCGGTCTTGTTGCCGGCGAACCCGGCCACGCCCCCCACCACCAGCGCCACCAGCATCACGATGGCGGTGGCGGCGATGCCGATGGCCAGCGACACCCGCGCGCCCCAGAGCAGGCGGCTGAGCAGGTCCCGCCCCAGGCCGTCCGTGCCCAGCCAGAACGTGGCGTTCGGCGGCAGCGGTTCGCCGACCGGGCTCAGCCCCTCGCGCCGGAACTGCTGCGCCGGGTCATACGGGGCGATGGCGGGCGCCAGCAGGGCCAGCAGAACCATCACGGCCAGGATGACCAGGGCAGCCAGCGAGATCCGCTGCCGCGAAAAACGGCGCCAGGTGTCCTGCCACCACGACGTGGACGGGCGCTCCCGCTCGGGCGTGACAGCCCCGGGTAACGGTGGCGCAAGTGCGTCTGCAGCGTCGGCGGTGGCCATGGTGCTTCCTCGGCTCCGTTCGGGCGGCTCTTACAGCAACGTGCGCGGGAAGCTTGCCACCCAGCGGCGCTGGGCGTGCGGCACGTCGT
This sequence comes from Chloroflexota bacterium, assembly GCA_030852885.1. Lineage (GTDB taxonomy): Bacteria > Chloroflexota > Chloroflexia > Thermomicrobiales > UBA6265 > JACCXM01. The sequence goes on from JALYWD010000325.1 coordinate 9,123, forward strand.
CCACCGTGATGTCCACGTGCAGCGTGACGTTGAACGCCTCGGCGGTGCTGGTGATCTG
>JALYWD010000332.1 GCA_030852885.1 Chloroflexota bacterium
GGGTTGACCAGCAGGCCGTAGCGGTAGAAGCGCTCGATGTCGTTCCCCTTGAAGGTGCTGCCATCCCCCCAGATGCTGACGCCGTCCTCCTTCATGGCGGCGACCAGCATCGTGCCGGTGACGGCGCGCCCGATGGGCGTAGTGTTGAAGTAGGGGACCCCGGCGGTCGTGATATGGAAGGCGGCACACTGCAGCGCGCTCAGGCCCTCGGCCACCATCTGGGCGCGGCAATCGACCAGCCGCGCCTGCTCCGCGCCGTAGCTCAGGGCGCGGCGCGGGATATCCTCGTAGTCCGTTTCGTCCGGCTGGCCGAGATTGGCGGTGTAGGCGTAGGGAATCGCGCCCTTGCCGCGCATCCAGGTCAGCGCGGCGCTGGTGTCCAGCCCGCCCGAAAACGCCAACCCGATTTTCTCACCAGCCGGCAGACTGCCGAGGATATTGCCCACGATCCTGCTCCAGATTCCCTACACGCGGCGATCATCGCTTGCATGATTCTATATGGCAGATCTGGAGGGAGGAGGCCCGGGTGTGATCAGCGTCGCTGTTTGCGGCGCCTGTTTACGTGTGGCCGTCTGCTGCGAGGAGGTTTCCGGTCAGAATGGTCTCTCGTTCCAGACGCCCGCCGCTTGCGACGGCGCCCATTCTCTGTCTCGCTCTGCTGCCGGGACTCACGCCCCGCGAGTGTGACTGGCACAAACTTCTGCAACCGTTCCTTGTGCGCATCCGTCACCACGACATTGCCCTGTGGATCGAGCGCGATGCCGTTGATGTCCCGGAATTGGCCAGGGCCGTTCCCAGGTGTCCCAAAGGTGGTGAGGAGCGCACCGCTGCTCGTGAACTTGCGAACCCCCTTGATCGCCATGTCGCCGGCATAGACGTTGCCCAGGCCGTCAACATCAACGCAGGTGTACGCGCCCGCCAGGGGAAACGTGGTCTGGAGCGCACCGGTGATGTCGTACTTTGCAATTTTGATGTGGGGAGGCCCTCCCCACATGGGGCCAAACACGGCGTAGATGGCGCCGCCGGAGGTCACCGCGACGTCCAGGACGTCCGCGGCGGACCATTGGGTCACATAAGCTCCGCTACTGCTCAGCCGCTGGATACGGCGATTGCCGGCATCTGCCACGATCATGTCGCCCTGCGCAGTGACGGCAATGCCGCGTGGAAGACTCAGTTGCCCGTCCCCCCGGCCTGGCGATCCATAGGTGGCCAGGAGCTCACCCTGCGGCGTGAATTTGCGGATTTCATGCCGGTCGTACACGGTGACCAGCAAATTGCCGTCGTTGTCGAAGCTGATGCCCAGCGGGTAGGAGGGATCGTCCTCCGGGGGATCGATGGGCCAAGTGTCCAGGAGGTCACCGTTTTCCGAGAAGATCTGGATGCGCGCATTAGCGGCGTCTGAAACATAGATGGAACCCTCGTCCCCCACCGCCACGCCGAAAAGCGTCACGAATTGGCCGGGATCCCTCCCACGGGAGCCGCGTTGCCAGACCGCCCGGTACCCTTCGCACTGGCCATCGTGGCAAGCTTCGCTGGCGCTGCAGCCATGACCACACGCGCCACAGTGGACATTGCTGGTGCGCAAATCCACGCATGCGCCGCCACACCGCGCCTGGCGACCGGGGCAGCGCACCTCGCCATCACACGATCCGTCCTGACAGGCGGCCAGCTTCTGAACGGTACCGGTCGCCACGTCCGTAACGTAGATGTAGCTGTCGTTGTCGAGCGCAATCGCCCAGGGGCTGGTAAAGAGTCCTGGCCCGACCAGTGTGCTGATGTGCTCCAGGCGGTCGTACTCCCCAATCTGGAAGGTCAAGATCGAGGCGCTGGTGTTATCGACGCCGTAGAAGATGCCGCGTCGCGGAGAGGTGACGCCACTGAACATATTGGTCCGGTAATCGGGATAGGACCAGACTGACATGAAGAGCAAGGCAAGATCGTAGTGTCCGCTGCCCATTCCCGCATACTTGCCGGCCGCGACGCTGATGTCATCGTCCACCGCAACGGACCAGGGCCCCGTGACGAGCGCCTCGTTCATTGCCATCTCTGGAAACACATTGCGCTGATCGTAGGTCTGCAGCTGGTTCACGTACGGATCAACGATGAAGATCACGCCATCACTATTGACAGCGACATCCTGCGGCCAGTCGAAGCTTTCCAGAAAGCCCGTCCACGATTCCTGGAAGACCCCGTTCTTGTCGTACTTCTTCAGGGCCTGGTTCCCGGCATCAACGACATAGAGATTGTCATTCGCATCTACCGCCAGGCCGCGCGGGTCCTGGAATCGATAGTTCCCGCTGCCGCCCCCTGCTTCACCCAGGGTTCCGCGCGGATTGCCGTCGGTGTCGAACAAAAAGACCTGGTGATCGGGTGCGTTGCTGGAGACGTAGACGACACCGCGGCTATCTACGGCGATACCGCGCGGTTCATGGAGCAGCCCATCACCCCACTGTGCCAGAACTGGGGTACTGGAGCAGACGCCGCGGCTGCACCCTTGCCCGCTGGAACACGCCTGGCCACACGCGCCGCAATGGCGTGCGTTTGCTGAGGTATCGACGCAGGCGCCGTTGCACCGCGTTTGACCGCCGCTGCAAGGGTTGTTTCCGCCACTACAGACGCCCTGTATGCAGCTCTGGCCGGCCCCGCACGCCTTGCCGCATCCGCCGCAGTTCGCTCGGTCTCGCGAGGCATCAACACACGAAGTCTTTTTCTTCTTCTTTACCTTGACCGTGCAGGTGGTGAGCCCGGCGGCGCACTTTTTCTTCTTCTTTTTCTTCTTTTTCTTGGCAGCCAGTGGCGAGGCGAACACGGCTCCAGCGGTCACCCCAAGCCAACGTGCCACATGGCCAAGAGCACGGCGGGAGATGCGCTCGGCCAGGCGCCGGGTGTGGGCATCGAAGGTTGCGTCGTGCATCAGGACCTGCCTTGGGCGATGTCGGGGGAGAGACCACGGAAGCCGCCGGGGTTCACGTGGCCCCGGCAGTAGCCAGCGCGCTAGCGGGATTTGCGGCGTCGTTGGTGCGAGGCGTTGCGTGCCACGGACTCCGGCTCCACAGGCACAAAGGCCTGTATCCGGGTGTGGCCGGCATCGCAGATATACACCGTGCCATCGGCGGCGACGGCAATACCCCACGGCGCGGAAAACTCACCGTCATTGTTTCCTGGCCCGCCGATGTAGCCAAGGAAGGTGCCATCAGGCGAGAATTTCTGCACGCGGTGTTGCACCGAGTCGGTGACGTAGGCCCTGCTGTCTGCGTCAACCGCGATTCCGCGCGGATCCTTGAACTGTCCGGGGTTACTGCCATCGCTCCCCCACGATCCGAGATGTGTTCCATCAAGGGTGAATTTCTGGATGCGGTGATTTCGCGAATCCACGACGTAGAGATGGTCCTCGCTGTCAATGGCGAGCGCCCGTGGGTTATCAAGATTGGTGGCGCCGGAGCCGCGCGCCCCCCATTGGCTGTCCGGGGTCATGTTGGCTTTGTACCGCTTGATCTGGCTGAGGGCGCTCTGGGTATTGGAGGCGAGGATCTCGCCATTGCTGGCGACGGCGACACCCTCCGGATACGCCAGGTCCGCCGCACCGAATCCCCCGCCGGCCGTCCCGATCTGACCTGAGATGCCGGTGCCAGGGACAAACCGGACGATGACCTGGCTGAAAGGATCGGCGATCAGGATGGCCCCATCAGCCGTAACTGCCAGTTCATTTGGTTGCAGCGGCTCGAAATTGTCGAGAATCCACGGACCCCATGTATCGAGGGGCGTGCCATCGGGGCTGAACCTCAGGACGCGATAGGTCTCGTCGGCAACCAGGACGTTGCCATCGTTGTCCAGGGCCAGTCCACGCGGAGACATGACTTGTCCGGCGCCAGTGCCTTGTGACCCGAACTTGCGGTCAAAGCGGTACGCGGAAACACACGCTCCGTCTTCACAGACTTCACCAATGTCGCAAGAATTGCCGCAAGTTCCGCAGTGCGCAGGATTTGCGTTGGTGTCGGTGCAAATCCCGCTACAGCGCTTCTGTGTGCCAGAGCAGGGAGCGGGAACGCAGACGCCCCCCGTGCACATGGTATCCGTGGGACATGCATTTCCACACGCGCCACAGTGGGCGGCATGCGATTGCAAGTCAACACAGATTGAGCGCTTTGTGCCGAGTCTGCAGGCCGTCTGCCCACGTTGGCAGCCACTCTGGCGGCGACGCCGCTTTTTCAGCCTGCGCTTTTTCCCCGCGTGCCGGCCCGCGCTAGCTCCGTGAACAATCCCCAGGGTCGTGAGGGCGCCGAGGAGAGCCTGGATGACACGTCGGCGAGACTCGCGCCGGTCTGTCGACGCATTGGCACGGGCAACTTGCTCAGCATCCATCTCTTTCCCCACTGCTGGTTATCCGGGTCCAGACGTTTCCGGTGGTGACCTATTTCCGGGACACACCGGGTGCAATGATCTGCATCTTTTCATATCAGGCGAAAAATGAACACACAGAGACACCCACATTCTGCCCACAGGCTTGTCCTGAAATACCCTGTAAGTGAAGGGCGGAGTGTGCCACACCCAGGCAGCCAGACTGGCGCTGGGTGCATCGCGACAGGCGTCGCCTGGTTCAGGGGGCGTCATGCTGCGGCCGCAGCTTCCGGGTTCAGGTAGATCGTGCGCCCCGCTTGACCGCGCCCGTGAATCGGGCCACGCTGACCTAGTGCGTATGCCCCGGTCCCCACGCGCCCGCCACCTGGCGCAGGATCGCGAGCTCCCCGATGTGATAGGCGTTGTGGTCGATGATGATCAGCACCTCGCGCAGCAGGGTGTGCTCGGCGTGGCTCGGTGCCGGCATCAGCAGGTCGTTGCCCTCATCCTCCACCATGGCGGCCAGCGCCTCGCGGTCCGCCAGGAAGCCCTGCACAGATGCATCCCACCCGGCTTTGGTGGCCTCGGCATCCCTGGCTGGCCAATACTCGCGCGGCCACTCCAGCTCCTGGTAGGCCGGGTCGGTGACATAACGCAGGATGTCCGCCTGGGTCAGGCGCAAGTGCTCGACAAGGTGCCAGAAGGTGTAGTCAACGTGCTCCGGGCGCGTGTTGATGTGTGCCTCGGGGAACTGCGCCACCGCATCCTCGAAGCTCATGTGCGCGTTACCCGCGCGCAGGTTCTGGGCGAGTTGCTGGCGGAGAGAGGTGGCAAGGCTCATGGATCGTCCTTTCGAGGCGAACTTGACGCTGCGTTCCCAGGGGGTGTAGTTGAGTTGCCTTCGAAACGTCACAACCTCGCGTGACTGGTCGAACGACGCAACTCTCCAGCCAGCTGCTAGCCATCCGTATTTTGCATGCGTGTGTCCTGATGGCGAATTCGACCACCACTCGTGATGTTTGAACGCCGATGGCGGCAGCGGTCCAACCACCGCTGCCACATCAGCAAAGCTCATGGTGATCTCGTCGGAACTTTGCTTGTCGAGGTATTCGGCGAGTGGCTCATACTTTCGGGCCATGGAGTTCTCCTTCGGAAACCCGGGGAGCATTTGTGACCTCACCCCCTGAGGCCCGCAGGCCGCCTCCCCCTGAGCGAAGCGTCTCCCCCTAAGCCGCAGGCGTCTCCCCCTTGGCGCGCAGCCTGTCCGCCATCATCTCCCCGATCATGACGCAGGTGAGGTGCGTGTTCGCGCGCGGGTTCTCCGGCATGATCGAGCCGTCGATCACGCGCAGGTTCTTCACGCCGAGCACGCGGCAGGCGGGATCCACGACCGAGCGCGGGTCATCGGGCGCGCCCATGCGGCAGGTGCCGATGGGGTGCTGGCAGTCCTGGCAGTTGGCGAGGATCCAGG
>JALYWD010000354.1 GCA_030852885.1 Chloroflexota bacterium
GCGACGCTGACGTCATGTGGCGCGCCGTGGAGCGGCACAACACCATCCTCAGCGACGCTATCCGCGCCCATCATGGCCATCACTTCAAGACCATCGGCGATGCCTACCAGGCGGCCTTCTCCGATCCTGCCCACGCCGTTGCCGCCGTTGTCGCGGCGCAGCGCGCGCTTGTCGCCGAGCCGTGGCCGGAAACGGGCCCCATTCGTGTGCGCATGGCCCTGCATCTCGGCGATGCGTCGCCAAGCCCAGCGGGGGACTACCAGGCGCCCGCCCTGAGCCGCGTCAACCGCATCATTTCCGCCGGCTTCGGCGGGCAGGTGATTGCCTCGGACGCGCTGCACACCGTTGTGGCGGACCATCTGCCGGCGGGCGTGACCTTCCAGCCGCTGGGGACACACCGGCTGCGGGATCTCCTGGAGCCGGAGACGATCTGGCAACTCAACATCCCGGACCTGCCACAGACGTTCCCCCCACTCAAGAGCCTGGAGACCTTTCCCAACAACCTCCCGCGCCAGCCCGCGCCGCTGATCGGGCGGGACGCCGAACTGCAGGACCTCCTGCACCTCCTGGCCGATCCAGCGATCCGGCTCCTGACCCTGACTGGCCCCGGTGGTGTCGGCAAGACGCGGCTGGCCCTGGCGGCTGCCGCTGAAGCCCAGGACCTCTTTCCCCAGGGCGCGTTCCTGGTCGCCCTCGCGGGCATCGAGGATGCCACGCTCCTCCTGCCGGAGATCGCCACGATCCTGGGCGTGCGCGAAGGCGGGGGGCTCACGCTCGAGCAGAGCGTGGTCCACTATTTGACCGGCAAGCAGGTGCTGCTGGTGCTGGACAACCTGGAGCAACTCCGGCCGCTGGAAAAGGCGGCGGCCGTGGTCAGCACCCTCCTGGAGCAGGTCCCGACGCTGCGCGTACTGGGCACCAGCCGCGCCCCGCTGCGCCTGCGCGCCGAACGCGAGTGGCCAGCGGCGCCACTCCAGGCGCCGGGCGATGCTCATGTGACTTACGACGACGAGGCATTGGCTGCCCTGGCCGTCAACCCGGCGGTCGCGCTCTTCGTTGACCGCGCCCAGGCCGCGCGCCCGGCCTGGAACCTCCTGAAATCGAACGCGCGCGATGTGGCCGAACTGGTACGGCGTCTCGACGGCCTGCCCCTGGCTATCGAGCTCGCGGCGGCCCGCGTGCGCGTCATGACCCCTGCCACCATCGTGGAGCGGCTCGGCGGCGCGCTCGACGTGGTCGCCACCGAGGAGGGCGGCCGGCCCGACCGGCAGGCCACGTTGCGCGGCGCCATCAACTGGAGCCATGACCTGCTCAGCTTTGAGCACCAGGCGGCGCTGCGCCGCCTGGGAGTCTTCGCGGGTGGCTTCACGCTGGAGGCGGCCGAGACTGTCCTGGCGGAATCCCCCGCCCCGTGGATCGATGGCCTGGACGCCGTTGCGATCCTGGCCGAGCAGAGCCTGATCCGGGCAGAAACCGACCGCCTGGGGGACACGCGTTACCGGATGCTGGAGACGATCCGCTCCTTTGCCCGGGAGCGCCTGGTTGACGTTGGCGAGGATGACCCGGTGCACCTGGCGCACGGCAACTGGGTGGGCGACCTGGTGCAGGATATCTACAAGCTCGTCATCGGTCCGGAGGCGGCCCACTGGCTCGATGTCTGCGAGCGCGAGCACGACAACATCCGCACCTCCCTGTCCTGGGCGCTTGAGCATCACAACGTCAGGTTGGGCACAAACATCGCGGACCGCTCCTGGCGCTTCTGGGAGATTCGCGGGCACTACACCGAGGGGCGCACCTGGCTGGAGCGCTGCCTGGAGGCGTTCCCGGACGCGCTCCCACGCCAGCGCGCGCTCCTGCTGGACGGACTTGGCAACCTCACCTGGAAGCAGGGGGATGTCGTCACGGCCGCGCGTGCGCTGGAAGAAAGCCTGGTGATCTGGCGGGAAGCCGGGGACGAGACGGCGTTGAATGCCACCCTCTCCAACCTGGGCGCGGTCATGGAACGCCTGGGCAATCTGGACCGCGCGGAAGCGCTACAGCGGGAGGCGCTTGATCTCGCGCGCAAATACGGGGACGAGCAGGATATCTCCCTGAC
>JALYWD010000428.1 GCA_030852885.1 Chloroflexota bacterium
GTTCGGGGCGCGGCGCGACGAGTTCGAGACCGAGCTGCGGGCGGTGCTGCGCCAGGCCGCCCTCGACGGTATCTTCGCCGAGTGGCTCCCGGACACCGATGTGCGGATCTGGCGCACGCCTGGCGGAATGACCGCAAAGGCGTGACCTGGCAAGTCACGACTTTCGCAACTGAGCCTGGCCAAGGATTTCGGTACGCATCAGGGTCAGCCTGTTCCCTGATCACCACGCCCCATGCGTGTCATCTCGAGCGGAGTCTGTATGGACCGGAGACATGGGTAACAGGTGTGCGGAGACATAGGTTACACCTCGTCGGGGGATCGCAGGTCGATGGCGGTGGCCAGGGAGCGGCGTAGGTGCGAGGTGAGAGAGAGACGACGAGATCCTTCACCTGCGGGCTCAGGATGACAGACCAGGGTGGACGACACCTCGAACCAAGGTGAATGGGAGGCGAGGCCCTGAGCGAAATCGAAGGACGACACGCGAGGGCGGACGCCGCTTTTGCCAGCATGTCCCCTGAAACGCTCCAACAATCCGGTCAACGACACCCTTCTCACAGCCGGCACGTTTCGAGGTCGCGCTCACCCACGGGTGACGTCGCTCATGGCAAGAGCACCGTAGCGCCGGCAGTGCCTGCCAGCCCGGCGGCTGCCATACTGATGCGTTGTGCCCACCTCGTCCCGCTCCAACAACCAGATCACCCTCACCCGCGTGCAACAGGAAATCCGCGCCTGTACCCGCTGTGTGGAGGCGGGGTTCATCCCGGTGGCAAACCCCATCTTCCAGGGGTACGCCGGGCAGCGCCTGATGGTGGTGGGGCAGGCGCCGGGGCCGCGCGCGAGTGTGTCCGGTGAGCCGTACCGCGGCGCCACGGGCAAGGCGCTGCAAGCCTGGTTGACACGGGCCGGGTTCGCGGAAGGTGCTCTGCACCGCGACTTCTACCTGACGAGTCTCACCAAGTGCTTTCCCGGTCCGGCGCGGCACGGCGGGCAGGGTGACCGCCCGCCGTCGGCGGCGGAGATCGGGCTCTGCCGGGAACACCTTGACCGGGAGATTGCGCTGGTGCAGCCGGAGATCGTGCTGGCGCTGGGACGCATGTCCGCCGAACGGCTCGATCCCACCGTGCGCGGGCAAGCGCTGGCAGAAGTGGTGGGCACCTTGCGCCCGGCGCAGCGCGCCGGACACAGCTTTCTGCTGCTGCCGCTGCCGCATCCATCTGGCGTCTCCCGCTGGTTGAATCAGCCGCAGCACCGCGCGCGGCTTGACCTGGCGCTGGGGCAGCTTCGCATCTGGCGTGAGGGGCAGGTGCTGGCACAGGGCGCGCCCGGGTCTTCATCAGCAGTGTGCGGAGAGTTGACAGAGCCGTAACTCTGCGTTACCGTCACCCTGCAAGAAATTTCCTCCGAGTCAAGTTCTTGCGTCAGACGTTGGCCTAGCGCAATGGAGCGGGAATGGACCAGCCGGGAGGACGGTCGCGACAGGCGCTGCGCGGCGCCGAGGCGCGCCAGGCAGTACTTGCCGAAGTAGCAACACTCTACTGGATCGACAAACTCACGCAAGAGCAGATCGCGCGGCAGATCGGCCGCTCCGTGCCGACGGTGTCGCGGCTGTTAGCTGAGGCTGAAGCTGCCGGTATCGTCGAAGTCCGTATCCGCTACCCGGCGGCTGTGGCCCAGGATGTTCAGAACGAATTGGTCAAACGCTTCGGCTTGCGCGTGGCCCGCGTGCTCTCCTCCGCGTCGGCGGAATCGGGCGCGCTGCTGCCCCAGCTTGGCGAGCTGGCCGCGCGCTACATGACGACCATCCTGGGCGATGGCATGACGATCAGCGTTGGCTGGGGCACATCGTTGCACGAAGTGGTGCAGGCCCTGCGCCCCACCTACTACCGCAACGTGCGGGTGGCGCAAACGCTTGGTTCGCTTGGCAGCAAGCTCCCCCGCATCGACAACCACCTCATCACGCGCTCCCTGGCGGACCGCGTGGGCGGCACGCCCTACTACCTGCCCGCCCCGATGATCGTGGAGAACGAGCTGGTGCGGCAGTCGCTGCTGCAGGATCCGCAAGTGCGCGAAACGCTGGAGATCGGGCGGCACTCCGACATTGCCCTCACCGGTATCGGCACTGCGGAGCCTGACCTGGCCGGCGTCTACCGCGCCGGATATATCGATGAAGACACCCTGGCCGAGATCCGCGCCATGGGCGCCGTCGGGGATATCCGCGTCGGGTTCTACAACCGCGCGGGTGAGCTCCTGGATGTCCCGGTCAGCCGCCGGGCGATCGGGCTATCCCGGGATGACCTGCGCACGGTCAAGAACTCCATAGCCGTGGCCGGTGGGGTGCGCAAGGCCGAGGCGATCCTCGGCGCGCTGCGCTCCGGTGTGCTGCACGTGCTGGTCACGGATGAGGCCACGGCGCGCGAGGTCCTGCGGTTGGACGATGAAGACCAGGCACAGGAGGCAGCCGGGGCCGAGCACGAGCAACTGATCGACGTAACTGGTTCGTGACGTCGCTCACAAGCGGCATGCAGGAAAGGAGCTGACGCCCTATTACCAGATCACCACGGTTCTTTCTGCCAATGACGGCGACTGAAAGGTGATACCCATGACGCTGACACGGATTTCTCGCCGGAACATGGTCAAGGCTGGCGTTGGCGCCGCCGTCGGAACCACCGCGCTCCACCTCGGCGCCCGCCGCGCTCCCGCCATCATCCGACGCCAGGGCGAGGTGAACCTGACCTTCGCCGCCATCAAGACCTTCGGGCCGGAGTACATCGCCGAGATCCTGGGGCAGTTCGAGGAAGAGAACCCCGGGTTCAAGGTCGAGTACATCGAGCTGCCCACGCCCAACAACAGCACGGAAGTCCACACTTACCTGGTGAACTCCCTGAACGCCCGCAACGGCGAGCCGGATGTCTTTACGCAGGACTGCATCTGGATTCCGGAGTTCGGTGGCGCTGGCCTGGCCCTGCCGCTGGACGACTTCGTGACCGATGAGGACAAGGCCGCCTACTTCCCGGGCCTGATCGAGAACTGCACCTGGGACGGCAAGATCGTGGCCTGGCCGTGGATGGTCGATGGCGGCTTCATGTTCTACCGCAAGGACCTGCTGGACAAGTACAGCCTGGAAGCGCCCACCTCCTGGGACGAGCTGATCAGCACCGCGCAATCGGTGGTGGAGCAGGAAGGGAATCCGGACCTGGCGGGCTTCCTCTGGCAGGGCAAGCAGGCCGAAGTCCTGGTCTGCAACTGGGTCGAGTTCCTGGGTTCAGCGGGCGGCAGCACCCTGGATGGCACGACGGTCACCATCAACAACGAGGCCGGCGCAAAGGCGCTGCAACTGATGGTGGACCTGATCTACGACGCCAGGATCACGCCGGAATCCGTGCTCACCTACGACGAAGAGCCGAGCCGCATCCCGTTCACCTCGGGCGATGCGGTCTTCCTGCGCAACTGGTCCTACACCTACGGCCTGGCCCAGGATGCCGCCGAATCGAGCGTGGTGGACAAGGTCGCGTACGCGCCGCTGCCGCACTTCGAGGAGGGCAAGAGCACGTCCTGCCTGGGTGGCTACCAATACGGCATCAATGCCTCCAGCAAGAACCCGGAGGCGGCCTACAAGCTGGTGCAGTTCCTCTCCAGCGAGGAGATTCAACTCAAGTCCTCGCTCTCGCCGGGCTCCAGCTCCCCGACGCGTATGGCGGTCTACGACGCGCCAGAGCTGCAGGAAGGGAACCCGTTCATGGCGAGCCTGAAGGACATCTTCACCGGCTCCACGCCACGGCCGATTCACCCTGCCTACCCACAGATGTCGCTGGCCATGCAGTCTGGCCTCTCGGGAGCGCTGGCCAACCAGATGGAGGTCCAGGAAGCGCTGGACAGCATTGCCCAGCAACTGACCGATATCATCGGCTAGCTCGTTGCGGGGAGGAGGCGCGCCGTGCCTCCTCCCACGGTGTTCCGCGCGGTAGAGGGCGTGTATGCAGCGGCAAGTTGGCGCGCAGGCCTTTGCCTTCGCGCTGCTGATTCCGGCGTTCGTGCTGATCGTGGGGGTAGCGCTCTGGCCCGCCGCGCAGACGATGTGGATGAGCCTGCACAAGGCCTCCATGATCATGCCCGGCGCGGAGTTCATCGGCCTGCAGAACTACCAGAAGCTGCTCAACGATCCCCGCTTCTGGAACGCCTGGCGCAACACGGCCTACTTCACGGTCGCCTCGGTGGCTCTGGAAACGTTGATCGGGTTGGTCATCGCGCTCGTGCTCTCGCAGGAGTTCCCCTTGCGGGGGTGGGTGCGCGCGGCGGTGCTGGTGCCATGGGCCATCCCGACCGTGGTCTCATCACGCCTCTGGGGGCTCATCTTCAACACGGATTTCGGCCTGGCCAACTACCTGCTGCGCAGCGCCGGCCTTATCCAGACCGACAAGAACTGGCTAGGTGAAGTTGGGGTGGCGCTGAACGTCACCGTGCTGGTGGATGTCTGGAAAACGACGCCCTTCATGGCGCTGCTGATCATGGCCGGTCTCAGCACCATTCCCAGCGACCTCTACGAAGCGGCGCGCGTGGACGGCGCCAACATGCTGCAGCGCTTCTTCCAGATCACGGTGCCGCTGCTGCTGCCGGTGCTGCTGGTTTCGATCATGTTGCGCTTGCTGGATGCCTTCCGCGTCTTCGATGTGATCTACGTGATGACGGGCGGCGGCCCCGCCGATTCCACGGAAGTGATGTCAACGCTCACCTACAAGATCCTCTTCTCCGCAACACAGTTCGGCTTCGGCTCCAGCCTGGCGGGCTCAATGTTCATGACCTTGCTTGCGGTGAGCATTGTCTTCCTCTACGCCCTGCGCAACCGCCTGGAGGTTGAGTGAGATGGCGACCATGCAGGCTCCGGCCCGGCCTTTGCCGCGGACACGAGCAGCAGCAAAGCCCCTGACCAGGCAACGGCCCATCGCGCTGCTGGGGAAGTTTGCGTTCTTCCTGCTGGCGCTGCTGATCGTGGTCTGGTCGGTGGGACCGTTCCTCTGGATGGCCATTACCTCGATCAAGCCGGACCGCGACCTGGCGGCGTTGCCGCCCATCCTGCCGACCGAAATCACGTTCAGCCACTACTTCGCGCTCTTCGAGCAACGGCCTTTCTACAAGTACATCATCAACAGCACCGTCGTCTCGATCTCCACCACGCTCATCTGCCTGGTCATCGGCTCCCTGGCCGGGT
>JALYWD010000439.1 GCA_030852885.1 Chloroflexota bacterium
GCAATGCGCTGCATGGCATCAGCCACCCCGCTGGCGTCCGTGATACCCGCCGGGTCACTGGCCGGCCCGACAATCACGAAGTCGTTGTACATCACCGTCCGCCGTTCGGCGCCGTATCTGTTGTCCATGAACGCCAACTCGGCGGCCGGGGAGTGCACCAGCAGCACGTCCGCCTCGCCCTTTTCCCCCAGTTCGAGGGCTGCGCCGGAGCCCACGGCAATCGGCTTCAGGGTGTAGCCGGATTCCTCCTGAAAGATGGGCGCCAGGGCATCGAGCAGGCCCGTGTCGGCAGTGGACGTGGTGGTGGCCAGGATGACATCACCTGGAGCGTGCGGCGTGGCCTCCTGGGCCTTGCCAGCCAACGGCAGCACGGCCAACATGCCGGCGAAGATGGTAACGAGCGCGCCGTGCATGAACGCCCGCCGGGTCCAGAAACATTGTTGCCGGTTCACGTCATGCCCCCCCAGCGTGGCCGCTCGTTATGCATGGCTGAGCATAACGCTGGCACGCAGCAAGTTACTCGGTTTCCTGAAACTCGGTCTGAAAGCGGCGGGCCAGCACCTCTTGCACGCCGCTGGAGACGCGGCGGAAGCGGCGGCACGCCTCCCGCGCTTGCGGCGTGAGGAGGCTGCCACCGCCATCCGCCCCGCCACTTGCCGTCTCCAGCAGGCGCATGCCCAGTGCGGCTTCGGTAGCCTTGACCCGGTCCCACGCGGTGCGGTAGGGGACATCGAGTTGCTCGGCAGCACGCCGTAACGAGCCGTGTGCGTCTATTGCTTCCAGGAGTTCCACACGCCAGTCCGAAAGGACGACCACTTCGTTGCGCTCGATCCAGATTTTGGACCGGATCACCAGCGGCTCATCCTGCCGGGAAGCATCGTCACGCATTGAGCCGCCCCCAGGTCCTCACTTGTCCGACCGTGGCGGCAACGTATCACATGCGTTCACCGGTCACAAGGAGCAGGATCGCGTCAGGCCTGCGCCGGATGCTGGGCCAGGTAGCGCATGACTTCGTCGCGCGTCAGCAGCCCGGCCATGCGTCCATCCTCGAAGACCGGCAGGAACAGGAGTTCGTTCGCGGACATCAGTTGCACGGCGGCCAGCAGGTCGTCGTTCGGAGCGACGCTGGGAAGGTCATTGAGCGGCGTCATGAGGTCACCGGCGTTCCGCCTGCTCCACTCCTCACGCGGGACGGCGGCGATATCGGGGAGCGTCACGACCCCGACCGGGCTGCCATTGACGGTGATGATGAACGACGCCTGGCCAAGGCTGAGCACGTGGTTTTCGACCAGGTTCTGGATCATGACGTTCGAGGCGATGTTCGGCTCGCGGACGAGGCCCATTGCGGCGGACACGGGGACGCCAGAGAGCTGGCTCTGCTGAAGGAGGGAACGGCGCTCGGTGTTTGCCGCGCCGTGCAGGAAGAACCCGATGAAGACCAGCCAGATACCCTGGAAGATATCGCCGCGAATAGCCAGGAAAAAGCCGTAGCCGATCATGACGTACGCAATCAGTTGCCCGGCCAGGGCGGCGGCGCGCACGCCCTTCTCGAGCTTCCCGGTGACTCCCCAAACAATCGATTCCAGGATCCGGCCGCCATCCAGCGGGTAGCCTGGCAGCAGGTTGAACGCCGCCAGCATCAGGTTGATGAGCGCCAGCCACTGGGTTGATGCGCCGAGATACCCCTGGTCGCCGACCGTGCGGTTCAGCGCGAAGAAGATGCCGGCGAGCACGAAGCTGGAGGCGGGGCCGATGGCGGCCACGCGGAACTCCCCACCCGGGGAGCGCGGCTTGCCGGCAATTTGCGCCACGCCGCCAAAGATGTAGAGCGTAATGCTCTGGACCGGGATGTTCTGGCGGCGGGCTTCCCAGGCGTGCGCGAGTTCGTGCACCAGGATCGACCCGAAGAAGAGCACCGCAGTGAACAGCCCGGTCATCCAGCGCCCGGTGGTGGACATTTCCGGGTAGGCGTTGGGCAGCAGCCCGCCGGCCAGGCTCCAGGTGATGAGGCCCAGGATGAGGAGCAGGCTGGGGTTGATCTGGATGGGAATACCCCAGACCTGGCCGATAACGATGTTGCCAGTGTTGTCGCCGTTAGGCATCCGTATGCTCCTGGCCGGTGGCTTGGGGCGGATATGACATGGACCCGGTCACTGATCCGGGTCCATGGTAGTGAGCGTTGTGAGTTCGAACGGTGTCAGGCAGCGGATTCGAGCGCGACCCACGGGTAGGTCATGACGACCTCGCGTGGCAGGCGGTAGCCCCCAACCTGGCCGGGCAAGTGCCCGGTGACAAAGCCATCGCGGTCGTACCACGCGATCTCGCCTTCCACCATTGCGTAGAGGCTGGTGGCATCGGCGCCCTCCTCCGGCTGGGGCAGGCGCTCCACCCAGAAGCCGGCCAGCCACTCGGCGAACGAGGCCGCCGCGGCATCTCCACGCCAGAGCGCGACGTAGGCTTCGGTCCAGGCCTGGGCCATGATGCGAGCCCCGGCTGTGTCGCCACCGGGGAAGCGAGTCGGTCGTGTCGTCATGTTCGTCGTGTGCTCCTCGGACTGACAAACGGTATCTGGGCTGACTTATCGATCATCCCGGCCCATGCCGGAGACGAGGCTGACGTAGTAGAGCAGTGAGAGCAACGAGGTCGCAAAGCCCGCGACGTAGGTCCAGGCGGCGGAGTTGAGGACGGTGGCCACACCCCGGCCTTCCTCGCCGCGCTCCAGGCCGCCGTCAACCAGGCCAAGGTTCACCAACTGCTGCTTGGCGCGCTTCGAAGCATCGAACTCCACCGGGAGCGTGACGAGGGCGAAGATGGTCGAGAGCGCGAAGAGCGCGACCCCCGCCCAGGCCAGGCCCGTGATCTGCAGGAAGATGCCGGCAATCAGGACGAAGATGCCGAGCTGGGAGCCAATATTGACGGCCGGCACGATAGCCGTGCGGGCCTTCAGCGGCGCGTAGGCCTGGGCGTGCTGCAGAGCGTGCCCGACTTCGTGTGCCGCAATGCCCATGGCCGCGATGCTGGGCGTGCCGTAGACCCCCTCAGACAGGAAAAGCGCCCGCTTGCTGGGGTCGTAGTGGTCCGTGAGCTCACCCTTTACCGGCTCAACCGGGACATTTTGCAGCCCGTTGGAATCCAGGATGCGGCGCGCCACCTGGGCGCCGGTCATGTTGACATCGTTACGGACCTTGCTGTACTTGGCGTAGCTCCCCTTGACGCGGCTCTGCGCCCACAGCATCAGGATGATGCCAGGGATCATGAAAACGAAGTACATCGGGTCAAAGAACATTGATTGTTACCTTTCCGCGGTCACGAACGTGAGTTCCGGTTCCGTGCTCACCAAATGCGGCCCTGCGCTTGCAGTGTCCTGCCTGAGAGGCACGTGGCCCGCGTCACTTCCGACCGTAACTGTCGTCATAACGCGTCGTGATGGACGGGGGTTCCCGCTGTCTGGCAGCAAAAAGAGGGAAACCCCGGCCAGCCCGAATACCGGGCGCAGCCAGGGTCTTACTGGGCCATGCGCGGGTCGCATGATCCCGGGCCGGCGCTTGCGCGCGTACTGACGACTCCGGGGCCGTGCCAGCATGCGTGGCGCGGCAGTTACTCCCCCTGTTGCGATCAGGATACATGTGGCGGCGAAAATGGCAAGCGCCACAATCACCGCTTGCGCTACGTGATCGAGTCCCGGGTGCGGTAGATCAGTTCGCCCGCCGGATCAACCTGCAGGGCGGCTGAGGCAATGCCGACGAAGAGGCCGTGCTCGACCACGCCGGGCATGGCCTTGATGGCCGCTGCCAGTTCCCCGGGGTTTGCAATCGGTTCGACCGCGCAGTCCAGGATGTAGTTGCCCATATCCGTGAGGTAGGGGGCCGTGCCGGTCGCGCAGGCCAGGCGCAGCCGTGGCGCTAACTCCAGGGATTCCAGCCGATTCGCCGTATGCTTCCAGCCGAAGCGCACCACCTCGACCGGGAGCGGCAAGCGCACTCCCAGGTGCGGGACGCTCTTTTCGCTGCTCGCGACGAGGACAAACTGAGCGCAGGAGAGCGCGACCAGTTTCTCCATGAGCAGTGCGCCACCCCGACCCTTGACCGCGTTCAACTCCGGGTCAATCTCATCCGCGCCATCCAGCCCCAGATCGAGCGCGGCCACGTCGTCGAGCGTCGCCAGCGGAATCCCGAGCGAGCGGGCTTGCTCCCCCGTGCGGTCAGACGTCACCACGCCCGTCATGTTGAGGCCAGCGGCAACTCTGCGCCCAAGCTCATCGACGACGGCGTGCGCGGTCGAGCCGGTGCCCAGCCCGACGATCATCCCGGGCTGTACCAGGTCGGCGGCAGCGCTCGCGAGGCGCCGCAGGCGCTCCTGCTCCTCCATTACGCCCGCCCTGCCCGCGAGAGGCGGGCGGCTGCCGCCTTGTCCACGAGCCAGGTCAGTGAGCCGTCCGGCTCTGACGGGGCAATGGACTGCGCGGGCCGGGCCTCGGGATCGACCGGTCCTTCAAGGACCGTCTCCAGCATCTCCGCCTTGCCCGGTCCACCGGCCAGGAACACGATGGCGCGGCCGGCATTCAGCACGGGCCGGGTCAGGGTCAGGCGGTCGGCATCGAGCTTGGGCACGAAGTTGGCGACCGCCAGGGGCTTTTCCGCCTGCAGCGCCGCCGTGTGGGGAAAGAGGGATGCCGTGTGACCGTCATCGCCCATGCCGAGCAGCACCAGGTCAAAGCGGGGCACGCCGGCCTCCTGGCCAAACGCGGAGCGCAGGTTGACCTCGTATTCCATGGCGGCGGCGCTGGCAGCCTCCGGGTCGGTTAGCCAGGGGTGCACGTTCTCACGCGGAATTCCGACCAGGTCGAGGTAGCCGCGCATCGCTTCGCCTGCATTGCTTTCCGGCGAGCCGAGGGGGACGCAGCGCTCATCGCCCCAGAAGACTTCGACCTTGTCCCATGGAACGCGGGAGCGGAACGGCTCCCGTGCCAGCAGCGCGCCCATGTGCTTCGGGGTGCTGCCGCCTGAAAGTGCGACATAGGCTTTGCCACGTGCGGCCACAGCATGTTCAACCGTGCTGGCGAACAGCTCGGCGGCGGCACGCGCCAGCTCGGCGCTGTTATCGACGACCTGGACCTGCCCGCGCGGGCCAAAATCCAGGATCTCAACGGAATCGGTTCCGGTCATCGTGGTGCTACCCCTGTAAATCCGGCCGGTGCAAGGTCGGCGGCGAAGGACATCGCGGCTTCAAACACGGGATCGCGACTGAAGGCGCGCAACTGCTCGGCCAGCAAATCGGCTTCCCCCGGGAGTGGGGTGAAGACGGTGCGCACGATCGACGCCGTGCCCGGCATGTCGCTGCTGGTGGAAATCTCGTTTTCGTCGAGGCGGTCGATCTTGAAGACGCCGGACTTGCCACCGTCTGCCGCCAGCTTCACGTCGAGCAACGTCGAAGCCGCCAGGGGCCGCGCTGTGGGCCGCAGCGTCACCGAGACCTCGCGCTGCTGGCCCGGAGAGCCAGCGCGCAGCGTGGCGCGCCAGACGTTCGGGTCACCGCGCACGGGCAGCAGTTCACCTGGCGTGCGCCAGCCGAGGCGGGAGCCGAGCCACCCGGCGTAGAGCAGCGCGCCGGAGAAGCCCGACCACTGGTGCGCAGAATTGCCGTAGGTCACCGTGACCTCGTCAATCAGGTCCAGCACCGGCAGCGTGCCAGGCACATCGAAGAACTGCGTCGTCAGGCGGCGCCAGGGCGAAAGGCGCGCCCAGGCCAGGTCCCCCAGCGCCACATCCTCGCGCAGGCCATCGACAAAGCCGCGCAGGTTGTGCAGCCCGGCCGCCGTCTGTACGGCCATCGCGCTGTCGACAATGAGCCGGTCGCAGACGTCCACCAGTTCGGTGAAGAGCTGGCTGGTATCGGTTGGATCCGTCGCCCACCACAGGACGTCCGGGAGATCCGGCATCAACAGTGGCGACGCGATGGAGGCAAGCTGTGCCTCATTTTCGGCGCTGACATCGATGGTGATGCACTCGAAGACGGTGGCAGGGCGGCCCCGCGCCGACGTGTGCTCCAGCAACTCGATCCGCACATCCAGGCCCGAGGCCGGGTCAATTGGCCCGGTGGTATCCGAGAACAGGATGGTTGCGCGCGACGGGTGAATCTCCTCGAGCGAGGCGATGGTCTCGCGGATACGCTCGGCGTCGCGGCGGCTGCGTGCCGCTGCGATCAGGTTCATCGTCGCGGCGCGGGCGACCGGCATCGGCCCGCCGTCCGTGCCAGATGGCGACCGCGCGACACTGGCGGCATTGCGCACCGCGCCGTAGTCGCGCCAGATCTGGTGCAGGCGCGCCGACACCTGGTTGGCGTCGTAGACATGCGCTTGCCAGGATGCGCCAGGCACCGGGGTCGCGATGGAACGGGTTGTGGGCGTGCGGGCTACGACCATGACAGCTCTGTCCGCACTATGGCCTGCGCCAGGCAAAGCCGGCGCTGGCGATCATTTCGTCTGCCTGCACGGGCCCCCATGAACCAGCGGCATAGGTGTACGGGCCTGGAGCGTCCGGGGCGTTCCAGACATCGAGGATGGGCTGCATGATGGCCCAGGCGGATTCCACCTCGTCGCGCCGGGTGAAGAGTGTTGGGTCACCGCGAATGACGTCCAGCAGGAGACGTTCGTAGGCGTCCGGTCCCGCTTCGCCAAAGGCCGTGCCGTAGGAGAAGTCCATGCGCACCGGGCGTATGTTCGTGCCGGCGCCCGGGACCTTGGCGTTGAAGCGAATGGCGATGCCTTCGTCTGGCTGGATGCGCATGGAGATGACGTCCGGGGTCGGCTCCAGTTCCGCGCCGCCGAAGATCAGGTGCGGGACGCGCTTCAGCGTGACGGCAACCTCCGTCACGCGGCGGGGAAGCCGCTTGCCGGTGCGCAGGAAGAAGGGAACGCCGTTCCAGCGCCAGTTTTCCACCTTGAGGCGCAGGGCTACGTAGGTCTCGGTGTGGCTCTCCGGCGCGACACCTTTCTCCTCGGTGTAGCCGGGCACTGGCACGCCGCCGATGAACCCGGGACCATACTGACCTGGCACGACCCAGCGCATCACGTCCTCCGTGCCGACCGGAGGCACGACGGAGCGCAGCACTTTCACCTTTTCGTCGCGGACGGCGTTGCCGCTGTAGCGGGCCGGGTGCTCCATGGCTACAACGGTCAGCAGTTGCAGCAGGTGGCTCTGCACCATGTCACGCAGGGCGCCGGCGCTGTCGTAGTAGCCCGCGCGCCCCTCGACGCCAATTGACTCGGCGGCCGTGATCTGCACGTTGTCGACGTAGTTGCGGTTCCAGATCGGCTCGAAGAGGATGTTGGCGAAGCGGAACGCCAGGATATTCTGGACGGTCTCCTTCCCCAGGTAGTGATCGATGCGGTAGATCTGGCGTTCGGAAAACGCGTCCGCCATCTCCTGGATGAGATCGCGCGCGGAGGCGAGATCGTGCCCGAACGGCTTCTCGACGACGATGCGCTGCCACCCCTCGGCCGGCTCGATGTAGTTCGCCTGCCGCTCGGAAACGCCGGACTCCTCCAGCCCATGGATGATGGGCAGGAAAAAGTTGGGCGATGTCGCCAGGTAGAAGATGCGGTTGCCCTTGGTGCCCCGCTCCGCGTCGATCTCGACCAGCTTTGCCCCAAGATGCTGATAGGTTGCCGGATCGTTGAAGTCGCCGCGAACGTAGCTGAGCCCGTTGGCGAAGCTCTGCCACCCTTCGTCGGTGACGGGTGTGCGGGCACTGGCGGTGACGGCCTCCCGCATCTTCTCGCGGAAATCCTCGTCGGTCCAGTCGCGGTGAGACACGCCGACGATGGAGAAGCCCTCGGGCAGTGACGAATCGACCGCCAGGTCATACAGCGCCGGCATCAGCTTGCGCGAGGTGAGGTCTCCACTCACGCCGAAAATGACCATTGCCGCCGGCACGACCGCGCGATCCGCCTGCGTTGAGCGCAGGGGATTGACAGTCTCATCAGCGCTCGTCCAGGCGTCGAAGGGCTGCGACCACAATTCGGAATGGATCTGGGTGTCGGTATCTGTCATCGCCGGTGGTGGCGCCTCATCGCTCTCTCGCTCATGGCTCCAGGACCTCGATGCGTTCAGGCTCGGTCTGCCAGACAGTATGGAAGATGCCCTCGCGGTCCAGGCGCTCATAGGTGTGCGCCCCAAAGTAGTCACGTTGGGCCTGGATGAGGTTGGCCGGCAACGACGACTGGCGCAGGGTGTCGAAGTAGTCGATGGCAGAGGAAGTCGCCGGGGCTGGAACGCCCCAGGTGCGGGCCGTGATGTTCGTGCGACGTGCGCCCGGCACGCTTTCGTCCGACAGGTGAGCAATCTCAGGGTCGAGCAGCAAGTTCTCGAGGGTCGGGTTCTCCCGGAACGCGCGCATGATGTCGGCCAGGAACGCGGCGCGGATGATGCAGCCGCCGGTCCAGATGCGGGCGATCTCCGAGAGGTTCAGGTTCCAGGAGTAGGTGGCGCTGGCTGCCGCCAGGAGCGCCATGCCCTGCGCGTACGAGGAAATCTTGGCGAAGTAGAGAGAGTGCTCCAGCGCGGCCAGCGCTGATTCCCGGCTACCGTCACCGAGTGCGGCTTGCGCAGCCGCGACATCGCCTGGTTTGGGCGGACCCACCAGCACCTCGCTGGCACGCAGGCGGAGCGCCCGCTGCGAGGAGAGCATGCGCGCGGTCACGGCGGCATCGATGGTGGGGACCGGGCTGCCAAGCTCCAGCGCGCTCTCGATGGTCCAGCGCCCGGTGCCCTTCTGCGCGGCGGCATCGAGGATCAGATCGACGAGTGGCTTTTTCAGTTCCGGATCGATGTAGCGCAGGACATCGCGCGTGACCTCGATCAGGTACGAGGCGAGCGGTCCCTCGTTCCAGGCCGCGAAGATATCGGCGATCTCGGCGGCGCCCAGGCCGAGGGTGGTGCGCATGACATCGTAAGTCTCGGCGATGAGTTGCATATCGCCGTACTCGATGCCGTTGTGGACCATCTTGACGTAGTGGCCACTGCCGCCGGGGCCAATGTAGGTAACGCACGCGCCGTACTCGGTCTTGGCGGCGATGGCATTCAGCATTGGCTCGATGATCTCAAACGCCTCGTGGTTGCCGCCCGGCATCAGGCTGGGGCCCCAGAGCGCGCCGAGTTCGCCACCGGAGACGCCCATGCCGACGAAGCGGATGCCCTGCGCCTCCAGTTCGAGCGCGCGGCGTTCGCTGTCGTGGAAATTGGAGTTGCCGCCGTCGATGATGATGTCGCCCTGGTCGAGCAGCGGCACCAACTCGGTGATCACGGCGTCAACTGGCACGCCCGCCTTCACCAGGAGGATGATCTGGCGGGGAGGGGCCAGGGCGGCAACGAAGTCCGCCAGCGTTTCCGTCCCGGCAATGCCCGTGCCCTGCGCGCGGTCCGCCATGAACTCCATGGTGCGGGTGGTCGTGCGGTTGTAGACAACCAGCGGAAAGCCGTTCCGGGCAATGTTGAGGGCCAGGTTCTCGCCCATGACCGCCAGGCCGATCAGCCCGACGTGCGGTGTTGCTTCGCTCACCGGCGCAATGTCTCCCCGCGCTTCTGTCGCGCGCTGCCACGGCACGCCATGACGCGATTGTACCGCCTCACCTCACGCGAATCGTCAGGCAATCGCGCACACCATCTCAGGAGCCAGCCACGCCGGAGGCAGGTAGGCGTTGGCGAGTGAGAGCGGAAGGACCTCTGGCTTGAGGGTGATGCCGAGGTCTCGCTGCATCAGCGTGCGCGTGGCCTGGATGCGCTCCCAGAGCGCCGGGAACTTCTGCGCCAGATCGTTGCGCAGCGGTTCGTCGGCCAGCGCGATTGAATCTTCGCAGTTGAGCGCCGTGCCGGGAGGCATCGGGGCGGGGATGATGTCGCACTGGATCGCCATGCCAGACCGGAGCCGGATGGTGCTGTCTTGCTCAATTGGGGAGTTCACCCACTCATCGTAGGAGATGAGGTGGCCCGGGTTCAGCGCTGGCCGGAAGGTAGCGTCCGCGCCGGCCAGCGTGTCGTCGACGGCCGCGAAGACCTCGCCGCCGGTCACATCGAGGCCGATGGTGGAGTACCAGGCCGCCTGGGCGAGGAAGTAGGGGCGCACATAGCGCTGGAAGAAGTCGTGGCTGACGGCGTCCTCGACCATTCCGGCCCGGCAGCAGAGCGAGCCCCAGTAGCCGATGCCGCAGGAGATGCCATCGCCGGCGGCAATGCGCCGGGCGCCCGGAGAGCGCAGCCCGTTGATGGCCTCGCCCGGGCCGCCGCTGGCCACGATGGGGTGCATGGAGACCGGTTCTCCTGCCCAGCCGAAGTTGGCGGCTGCCTGCCGCTCCGACATTCCTGGCCTGGTGCTGCGCACCACGTTGAAGATCGACTGGCTGGCGCGCAGGGCCGCCCAGGCGAAGACGGCGATCTGCTCGGCGCTGTTCTGCGCGCGCAGGCCATCGACGGCGGACATGAGGACGGAAGTGACATCGACAGGCGCTTCGCCGGTGACCCGCCGCAGCGCATCCACCACGTGCACTGGCACCCACGAAGGACGCCGGGTGTCCGCGTGCTCCGTCACGGTCAGATACTTCCAGCCCACCACGCCGACAACATCGCCCGTGCCCAGGCCAGCATCGCTCAGCACCGCTTCCAGGACGGGGCTCTTGTCGCGGGGTTGCGCCATGAGGCTGAAACCCTGGTAGAGGAGCACGCTTGGTTCAGGTCGCGCTTCTACGGCGTGGATGATCCCCTCGTTGCCGACGAGCAGGTGACGCTGGCCGTTGGGGCCGAGGAGGAGTAGCGCTTCCTCGAAACGAGGATCAAATCCGGTGAGGAAAAGCAGGTTCGCGTTGTGCTCCCGGTCGCCGTAGACGGCCACCCACGGCGTGCCGGCGCGGCGCAGGGTTTCCGCGCAGCGTTTCAGGTATTCGGCGTCAGGGATCCACGGTGGCTCATCCTCGGCGGCGATAGAGGGCAGCGCGACCTGGCGGAGAATCACGTCTGGCACAGAGAGCAGATCCTTTCCTGACACGGCGCTGCCCGGCGCAGGCATCTGCGCCGGGCATGCATCGCGAACAATCCGTTGTGTTGTTAGTCAGCAGGCGCGGCAGCAAGCTGAGCGCGCTTGGACGCCACACCGCTGAGGAGGGAGTCGAAGCTCTTGATGAAGGCGGCGATTCCTTCCTCTTCCAGTTGATCGGTGACCGCCTGGAAGTCGATGCCGGCAGCCTGTAGGGCAGCCATCGTTTCTGCTGCTTCCTTCACCCCGGTGTCGATGGTACGCGCGACCGTGCCGTGATCCAGGAACGCGATGACGGTGGGACGCGGCATGGTGTTGACCGTGTCCGGGCCGATCAGCTCGTCAACGTACAGGGTGTCCGGGTAGCTCGGGTTCTTGACGGACGTCGAGGCCCAGAGTGGGCGCTGCACCTTGGCGCCTGCCGCGGCAAGGGCCTCCCACTCGGGACCGGAGAAGATCTCCTGGAACGCCTTGTAGGCGAGCTTCGCGTTGGCGATGGCAGCCTTGCCCTTGAGCGCCGCCAGATCCGCCTTCCTGGTCTCGTCTGTCGTGCCGGCGATCAGCGCGTCCAGTTGCTTGTCAACGAGCGCGTCGACGCGGGAGACGAAAAAGGAGGCCACCGAGGCAATGCGATCGATTGGCTCTCCGCGGGCCTGCCGCGCCTTCAGGGCCTCGATGTAGGCCCGAGCGACGCGCTTGTAGGCCTCAACCGAAAAGAGCAGCGTGATGTTGATGTTGATCCCCTCATCCAGCATTTGCTGGACCACCGGAGAACCTTCAACTGTGCCCGGGATCTTGACCATCAGGTTCGGGCGGTTCACGCTCTGCCAGAGGCGGCGGGCTTCCGTGGCGGTCCGCTCGGCATCACGCGCGCCGAGCGGGGAGACCTCGATCGAGACGAAGCCGTCACCCCCGTTCGAGGAGTCGTAGAGTTCGCGGAAGAGATCGCAGGCCGCCTGGATATCCGCGACCGCGACCGATTCGAAAATCTCGGCGTCCTCCAGGCCCTGCGCGACCAGTTCCGCCACTGACTCGTCGTAGGCGTGGCCAGCGGCAATGGCCTTCTCGAAGATGGTGGGGTTCGAGGTTAGCCCCCGGATGCCCGTCTCGTTGATCTCACGGGCGATCTCGCCCTGGTTGAGCATGTCGCGCGAGATGTCATCCTGCCAGGCGCTCTGGCCCTCCTGCAAGAAAAGTTCGGTAATGCGATTCGCGGCCATGACTGTGCCTCCTGCCGGGCGCCGCTGCTAGCGGTCGTCCACTTCGTTTGCCTCCGCGTCCTTGCCGAGGACCCGCAGGGCTGCGGCAGCGACGTGCGCTGCGGTGAAACCAAAATGCTTGAGCACGGCGCCGCCGGGGCCGGACGCGCCGTAGCGGTTCATGCCGACGACCGCGCCGCGATCCCCGACCCAGCGCTCCCAGCCGAGCGTAACCCCGGCCTCGACCGCCACGCGCGCGGTACCTACCGGACCAAGAACGGACTCCCGGTAGGTTGCGTCCTTGCGCGCGAAGAGTTCCCACGAGGGCATGCTCACGACCCGTGCGCTGACGCCTTGCTCCGCGAGGATGGCAGCGGCCTGGACAGCGACATCCACTTCTGAGCCGGTGCCGATCAGGACGACATCCGGGTTGCCGCCCGCGCCCGACAGGATGTACGCGCCGTCAGTGACCGAGCCAACTGCCTGCGCGCGGTCAAGCACCGGGAGGTCCTGGCGCGAGAACACCAGCACGGAGGGCCCGTTCATTTCCATTG
This sequence comes from Chloroflexota bacterium, assembly GCA_030852885.1. Lineage (GTDB taxonomy): Bacteria > Chloroflexota > Chloroflexia > Thermomicrobiales > UBA6265 > JACCXM01. The sequence goes on from JALYWD010000439.1 coordinate 12,779, forward strand.
AGACCTGCCAGGCCTCAGCCGTCTCGTTGGCGTCGGCCGGGCGAATGGTGACGAGGTCCGGGATAGCGCGCAGGCTGAGCAATTGTTCGACCGGCTCATGCGTCGGGCCATCCTCACCAACGGCAATGCTGTCGTGGGTGAAGACGAAGATCACCTTGAGTCTGGAGATGGCGGCGAGTCGCATCGGTGGCCGCATGTAGTCCGCAAAGACCAGGAAAGTGGCCGTGAAGGGGATCGCGCCGCCGTGGGCCGCGATGCCGTTGGCTACGCTGCCCATGGCGTGCTCGCGGATGCCGAAGTGAATGTTGCGGCCCGCGTAGCTCCAGTCGCCGCCGGTCAGTCCCTGTTCCTGGCTGACATCGGGCACCGAACCCGGCATCTCGAAGTCACCAAGGTTCTTCATGGCAGTGTTGGTGGACGGGTTGAGGTCCGCCGAACCACCGATGAACGTGGGCACCTTGCTCGCGAAGGCGTTGATGACCTCGCCGGACGCCTTGCGGGTGGAGATGGGCTTGCTGCCAGCTTCCCAGCTTGGGATGTCCGCGTTCCAGCCGCCGGGCAGTTTGCCCGCGAACGCGTCCAGGAACGTCTGCGCCAGTTGCGGCTGCGCGCCCTCGTACTCCTTGAACGTGCGCTCCCAGCTTGCCTGCGCCACGGCCCCCCGCGCGCCGGACTCATGGAAGTGATCGTAGACCGCCTCCGAAACGTAGAAGGCGGGCTCGGCGGGATAGCCAAGGGCGGCCTTCGTCTGCGCCACTCCTTCCGCACCCAGCGGAGCGCCATGGACGCCGAAGTTGCCAGCCTTCGGTGAGCCGAAGCCGATGGTGGTGCTGGCGCAGATCAGGGAGGGCTTGCCCGTTTCCGCCTGCGCCGCCTTGATCGCCTCGCGCACGGCATCGACATCGTTGCCGGCGATCTCCAGCACCTGCCAGCCGAGCGCGCGGAAGCGGCCCGGGACATCCTCGGAGAAGGAGACACCGAGCGAGCCGGCCAGCGTGATCTGGTTCTGGTCATAGAGATAGATCAGCTTGCCGAGGCCAAGGTGCCCGGCGAGCGAGGCGGCTTCAGATGCCACGCCCTCCATGATGTCGCCGTCCGAGACGATGCCGTAGGTGTAGTGATCAACGATCTCGAGGTCCGGCGTGTTGAACGTCGCGGCCAGGAAGCGCTCGGCCAGGGCCATGCCCACGCCGTTCGCGAACCCCTGCCCGAGCGGGCCGGTAGTCACCTCCACTCCGGGCGTGTGCAGCCGCTCCGGGTGACCTGGGGTCATGGAGCCGAGTTGCCGGAAGTTCTTGATCTCTTCGATGGGCAGCGCGTACCCGGCGAGATGCAACAGGCTGTAGAGCAGCGCCGAGCCGTGCCCGGCGGAGAGGACGAAGCGGTCGCGGTCCGGCCACCGCGGGTCCTGCGGGTTGAACTTCATGAACTCGGTGAAGAGCACGTAGGCCATCGGTGCTGCGCCGAGCGGCAGGCCCGGGTGACCCGAATTGGCGGCCTGGATGGCGTCGATGGACAGGACCCGGATGGCGTTGATGGCTTCCGTTTGCAGATCATGCAGCGGCGGGGCGGACAAGCGAGCCTCCTCGATTTCCGGCTCCGCGCGCAATGTGCAGGCCGGGGAAGTAGCGGATCAGGGGACCGGAATCCGGTCTCCGCCAAGTATCCCATCTCCTGCACGGACCGTGCGTTATCGTCCTGTGAGCGCGCGCATTGCCGGCGCACATTGGGTCAGCTAGGATATTACTTGGGAAGGGTAGCTCCGGAATCCGTCACCTGGCACTGCATGATAGCTCTATGCGAGGCGCTGGCGGCGTGGTAGCTGCGCGTGTCCGCGTGGGCGAATCACGTCAGGTGGGAAATGTTCAACACGGCGTTACAGCAGGCGTATCGCGGCGGTTATCTCAAACCCAGCAACTGGTTGCCGAACATCATCGCCGGAATTGTGGTCGGGCTGGTGGCCCTGCCGTTGGCGATGGCCTTCGCCATCGCCTCGGGCGCGAAGCCCGAAAACGGCATCTACACGGCCATCGTCGCCGGCCTTGTCGCCTCCACGCTGGGCGGCAGCCGTCTGCAGATTTCCGGCCCGACCGGCGCCTTCATCGTCATCCTCTCCGGGATTACGGCGCAATACGGCTTCGAGGGTCTGCAAATCGCGACGCTGATGGCCGGCATCATCCTGGTCATCATGGGCGTAACCAAGCTCGGCCGCCTCGTGAAGTTCATTCCCGATCCGGTGATCGTCGGCTTCACGGCCGGGATCGGCATCATCATCTGGACCGGGCAGTGGCACTACTTTTTTGGTATCGAGAAGCCCGAAGGTGAGCACTTCCACGAGAAGATGCTCAGTCTCTTCGGTGGGCTAACGCACTTCGACCCGACCACGACGCTCCTGTCGCTGATCTCCCTGGCCATCCTCATCATCTGGCCGCGTCTCCCGGTCGTGAAGCGTGTTCCCGGCCCGTTGATCGCGTTGGTAGTCGCCACAGTGGCTATGGCCATCTTCAGGTTTCCAACGGTTGCCACGATCGGAAGCGCGTTCGGGGGGATTCCTTCGGGTCTCCCGACGCCATCCTTACCGCAAATCACACCCGGCAGGGTGATCGAATTGCTTGCTCCGGCACTCACCATTGCGTTGTTGGGGTCGATCGAGTCGCTGCTTTCCGCCGTCGTTGGTGACGGGATGGCCGGAGGCCCCAGGCACAGTTCCAACCAGGAACTGGTGGGACAGGGGCTGGCCAATATCGCGTCACCGCTGTTCGGCGGCTTCGCGGCAACGGGGGCAATTGCCCGCACGGCGACCAACATCAAGAACGGCGGCAACAGCCCCATTGCCGGGATCGTGCATTCGCTCGTGCTGATCCTGATCATCGTCGCTCTGGCCCCACTGGCGGTCAATGTCCCGCTGGCCGCCCTGGCCGCCATTCTCTTTGTGGTCGCCTGGAACATGAGTGACGCCCGGCATATGGTCAGCATGATCAAGCGCGCGCCACGGGCCGATGTGGCGGTGCTCCTGGTGACGTTTCTGCTCACGGTCTTCGCCGACCTGGTGGTGGCGGTAAACGTCGGCGTGATCCTGGCAACCCTCAACTTCCTGCGCCGCATGTCCACCTCGGTCGAAGTGCATGAGCTGTCCCACACGCAGATCGAGCGCGAGCTGCGGGACGACCGGAATGTCTCCGTGCCGGCGGGCGTGCTTGTGTATCACATCGATGGTCCGTTCTTCTTCGCCGCCGTGGAAACCCTGGAGCGCATCCTGGAGCGGGCGGATGCGGACCCGAAGGTGCTGGTGGTGCGCATGACCGCCATGCCGTTCACCGATATGACCGGCCTGCAAACGCTGCAGGAAGCGATTCGTCACTTCCAGGAGCGCGGCGTACACGTCATCCTCTGCGAGGCAAACGAACGGGTGTACCGCAAGCTGGAACGCGCCGGGCTGCTGGAGGATGTGGGCAGGGACGGCTACGCGGCCACGTTCGGCATCGCCATGCGACGCGCCGCCGCGATTGTCGAGCCGCCAACCGCGTCCGGAGAGCCGTGGCAGGGCGCTTCGATGGATGGCAGCGCGCCGCTGGGGGCGTCCGTGTAGAAGCCGTGGTGCGTCTCAACCCATGACCGCGGCGGCGCGCGGCATGCCGCGTACGCACGCCAGCGCGACTGCGAGGCCCGCTGCCACTACCAGCAGGCTGATCAACACTGCCTGATGCTGGCCGCTACTGGCAATCGCGTTCAGGTAGAGCGTCGAGATACCGGCGGCTCCGGCGGCGCTCGCAAGCTGCTGCACGGCGGTCACGGAGCCGGAGGCGCTGCCGGCTTCGTCCGGGACGATATCCCCGAGGGCGACATCGAAGACGGCAGCGAAGGCCGGCCCTGCGCCAAGGCCAATGATGAAGAGCGGCAGGGTCAGGTGCAGCGCGCTGATGTGCGAGGTGTCCGGGAGCGCAACGAGGATCGCGATCAGGAGCGCCACTCCGGCGAGGACACCACCAATGCCGGCAAAGACCAGGCGACGGCCGAGCCTGGCAACCGCATTCCGCGCGAAGATCGAGGCAACCACGATGCCAATGGCAATGGGCGCGGTGGCAAGTGAAGCCTCGAACGGCGAGTAGCCAAGGCCGGTCTGGACGAAGAGGCCGACCACGAGCATCAGGCCCGTCAGTGCTCCGAAGAAGATCAACCCGACGATGAGCCCGGCCACGAAGCCACGGTTGCGAAAGAGGGATTTTTGCAGGAGCGGCGTAGCCGTGGTGCGCTGCTGCCAGGCGAACGCGGCAAAGAGCAGCGCGCCAGCGGCGAGCGAAACGAGGGTGTAGGCGGGCCAGCCAGCTTCGGCGCCCTGGATGATGCCGAAGAGCAACCCAAACATGGAGGTTGCCAGCAGGACGGCGCCCGGAATATCGATGTGCACGGCAGGGTCGCCGTCATCCTGGGGCAGGATGATCCAGGCGGCAACGAAGGTGACGACGCCGACAAGGAGGTTGATGAGGAAGGCAGCGCGCCAGCCACTGCCGGCGATGTTGGCGTTGATCAAAGCGCCGGCAACCAGCGGGCCAGCGACGGCGGAGACACCCAGCACCGGGCCAAAGGCGCTGAAGGCCTGGCCCATCTGCTCGCGAGTGAAAGTCTGGCTGATGATGCCGAAACCCTGCGGGATCATCAGCGCGCCAAACGCGCCCTGGATGATGCGGGCCAGTATGATCATCGTCGGCGTGGTGGCCAGGCCACAGGCGACGGACGCGGCCGTGAAGCCAACGATGCCAATCAGGAACAGGCGCTTCCGCCCAAACTTGTCCCCGAGCCGTCCGCCCGGAACAAGCAGGACACCCATGCTCAGGGCGTAGCTTGCGCCGAGCCAGGAAATCAGTCCTGCGCCACCGCCGAGCGAGGTGGCGATCGACGGCGCGGCAATCGTGGTGATCGTGGCGTCGAGTAAATCGACGATATCCGCGAGCAGGATGATCGCAAGAATCAGCCAGGGCTGAAACGGGCGAGCCATGGTGGAAACGGGAAGTTGAGACGATTGGGACATCGATGACTCCTGGCGAGGGGTGACAACATAATGTACAGTGATCGTAACGAACATTGATCGTTACGATCACTGTACGGGAGTGCCTGGGCGGTGTCAATACAGGAACCTCGACCAACTCAGTCCCGGCCGCGGAGCCGCCGGGAGCGGCCGGCCAAGGCGCCGTTGAGCCAGCGCGTCATCGTCGAAGCGGCCCTGCGGCTGGTGGACAGCGAGGGCCTTGATGCCGTGACGATGCGGCGGGTAGCGCAGGAACTGGACACCGGACCGGCATCGCTCTACGTCTATGTGAGCAACCGCCGCCACTTGCTCGATCTGCTGCTCGACCAGGTCATGGCGGAAATCACCGTACCCACTGAGGGCACGTGGCAGGAGCGCCTGATTGGACTCCTGCAGAACAGTGTCGCCACCTTGGGTAGGCGCCGGGGTCTGGCGCTGGTGGCGTTGGGGATGATTCCCACCGGGCAGAACGCCATGGCCGTCCAGGAGCACGTTCTGGGGCTCTTGCGCGAGGGCGGACTGGAAGATGCGGCAATCGCCTGGGCGGTGGACCTCCTGGCCTTGCTGGTCACGGCTTC